>DAIDJJ010000019.1:0-25685 GCA_027451385.1 Spirochaetales bacterium
TTATCTCCCGTTAGCATGACAACTTTCACCCCACGGTGGTGAAGCCGGGCGACGGCGTCTGGGGTCGAATCCTTGATCGGATCGGCGACGCCGATCAGGCCGACCACGAGGGAATCCTGGAGGACAAAGACAACCGTGTGCCCCCGATCCTGAAGGCTTCTGACCGTGTCGAGGTCTACCTGGTTCTCGGTACCCTTGGTGACCTCGGCCAAGAGCCGCTCGTTTCCCACCAAGACCCAGGAGTTTCCCACCTGGGCCAGGGCGCCCTTCCCAGCCAGTGCTTCGAACCCCTGGATGGGGAGAAGCTTGAGTTCCTTTTGACGGGCGAACGCAACGATGGCGGCGGCCAAGGGGTGCTCACTCTGAACATCAACCGACGCCGCCAGCTGCAAGACCTGGTCGGGAGTCCATTCCCCGAAGGCCTGGCAGTGGGTTACGGTAGGCCGGCCCAAGGTCAGCGTGCCGGTCTTGTCGACCAACAGGAGGTCAACTTTTCTCATCTGTTCGATGGCCTTGGCGTTCTTGATCAGGATGCCGAGTTTGGCCCCCCTTCCTGTTCCCACCATGATGGATACGGGGGTGGCGAGCCCCAGGGCGCAGGGGCAGGCGATGATCAAGACGGCGATCGCGTTGACCAGACCCAGGTCCCACCGGGAAAATCCGAGGCCCCAGACAAACAGCGTTATCAAGGATACCAGTACCACGGCCTGGACAAAGTAGGCGGCCACCAGGTCGGCCAGTTTCTGGATGGGGGCCTTGGACCGTGACGCCTCGTTGACCAGCTGAACGATCCGGGCCAACAGCGTTTCGCCGCCAACCTTTTCGGCCACCATGAGGAAACTGCCATTTTGGTTGATGGTACCCCCTGTCACCCTGTCGCCGATCGTTTTTTCCAGAGGCATGGGTTCCCCGGTGATCATCGATTCGTCCACCGTTCCCGAGCCCTCGGCCAGCGAGCCATCGACGGGGATCTTGTCGCCAGGCTTGACCCGTAGCTTGTCGCCGACCACCACTTCCGACAGCGGAACCTCAACCTCGGTACCGTCCCGCAGGACCAAGGCCGACGTCGGGACGAGGTTGAGAAGTTCCTTGATGGCTCCGTTGGTCTTGGCATGCGCCAGGAGCTCCAGCATTTGGCCCAGGATGACCAAGGTGATGATGATGGCCGTTGCCTCAAAATAGACGGGAACGACACCCTCGGCGTTCTTGAGTGCCACGGGGAAGAGGCCGGAGAAGAAGGTTGCTACGATGCTATAAGTCCAGGCCACTCCTGTTCCCAGGGCGATGAGGGTGAACATATTCAGGTGGCGGGTGCGGAGGCTCTGGTAGCCCTTGATGAAAATGAATGCGGCGGTAAACAGGACGACGGGAAGCGACAGTCCGAACTGGATCAGCCGGTTGGTTTCTACCGAAAAGAACCCCGCGATCAGCCTCCCCAGCCCTGGAATCAGCTCGCCCATCGAGAGAATGAGGATAGGAAGGGATAGGGCGGCGGCCACCATAAACTTGGTTCGCATGGCCCGGAAGGCAACGACCTCGGGTTCCATCTCGGGACTGGGTTGGGCGCCAAAGGAAAGGACCGGTACCAGGTGCATGCCACAAACCGGGCAATCCCCAGCTTGGTCGTAGGTCTTGTCACCCTCGCAACGCATGGGGCAGGCAAAGGCGCCTGTATTGGGTTTCGAGCCTACATGCACAGCGGCCTTGGCGAGGTTTTGCTCTTGGAAGGAGCATTGGCAATTGCTGACACACTCACCGCTGCAGTGCTCGGACCCGCAGATGCACGGGGTCTCGTGACTTTCCTCTTGCACTGGTGCCAAGTGCATTCCGCAAACCGGACAATCCCCGGCCTGGTCGTAGGTCTTTGTACCTTCACAATTCATCGGACATCGATACTTCATCTTGACTCCCCCATGGTGCCATACACCCTTAGTTTAGTGGTTCATTGTGAACCAAGGATGAACGCCTTTTGTTTTTGCTGCGAATCTCGGTTCAGGTTTCCGACCGTCTTTGATCCGTGGAACAGTTCTCAATGTCTTCCCGATTGATCTTGGAAAAAGCAACCAAAAGGGCCGTATCGAGCTGATTTCCGGCCAGCCCCTTCATGATATCCAGGGCCTCAGGATGCGACAGACCCCTTCGATAAGGCCTATCTGTGGTGAGGGCGGAGTAGGTATCGGCCACGGCGATGATTCGCGACTCCAGGGGAATCTTGTCTCCCAGTAACCCCGAAGGATACCCCGAGCCATCGACCTTCTCGTGGTGGTGGCGAATCCAGTCGGGGACATCGTCGAGGCGGCTGATCGGCTGGAGAATCTGCTTCCCGATATCTGGGTGAGACTTCATGATTTCCCATTCGGCGACGCTGAGCCTACCGTCCTTGTTGAGGATGCTCTCGGGAATGCCGATTTTGCCCACATCGTGCAGCAGCCCGGCAAACTCGATTTTGTTGGAGTCGACCCCGGCAGTGTTGGCTTCAACGGAGCGTTTCGACAGCAGAACGCATAGGCGGGAGACGTGGAGCGAGTGTCCCTTGGTGTACTTGTCCCGGGCCTCGATCGCGTTAACCAGGGAACGCACGGTTTCGAGGAACGTAGCCTTTTCGATGGACGAGGATTCGGCGTTGATGATCTTCTGAGCCCGAATGATGATGAGGGTGAGAAAGACAAAGAGCAGGGACAGCCCGACCAGAAGGATGAGGTCCAGGGAGTTCTGCATCGCCTCGACCTGGGTTAACAGCTCATTGGAGTGGTTCTCATTGTTCTGGAGAAACTTCTCGTGGATCGTCACATTGACCGCGAAGTAAATGGTCCCAAAGAGGATCAGGACGACGGACGATGCGATACAGTAGTACCACAGTAGGTTGAACTTGCGGAATTTCATGAGGTCAGTTTGGTCTCCTTGGAAGGGATGATGGAGTCAGGCGTGACCAGCGAAAGGCTCGGATGGACAAAATCGCCATGATGGGAACCATGGCCGCCAGGGTGCGTTGAGGCCACCAGGGCCAACCGGCCACGGCAATGCCGGTGGCGACGGCCGAGAGAAGCCAGTACCAACGCGGCCAACGCTTTTTGAACTGGCTTTGGGGAAGGCAGCTCATCAGCAAGTGGGTGGGCCACAACCAAAGAAGGTTGATATTGCCCTGGGCTGCGAAATGGTGGGAGAACAGGGTCAAATAGGCGAGGAGAAGTCCTCCCGCCCCCGCACCGGCGAAAAGGAGGCGGTCTGCCAGAGTTCCCCAGCGCGTGGCTTCCCACGAGTTCTTCCAGAATTGCCAGGCGGTTCGGGCGGCGAAGCCGACGGCGATGACCCAAAGCAACCACCTCAGATCGGTAGCCTTTGGAGGTGTGGCAACACCGACGGGGACCAAAATTTCCCGTTCTTCCCTCACCAGAGGTTGCCACTGGCCGATTTGAAGGATGCGCGATTGGGCGTAGAGGAGGCGAAGCTGGTCGGGAAGGAAGGCCGCCTCCCGGGGTGTCGGGACTTTGTCAGCGACGGATCCTAGTCCCAGGGATACCAAGAGGTCCCAAGGTGGTCGATCCACAAGTTTGGCTTCGATGAGGTCTCGGGTGGTTGGCATGGCCCTTGAATGGTCGGGCTGTGGGTAGCGAAAGACAGGACCCAAAACTTTCTCAAGGATCATGGGGATTCGGGAGGCGCAGTTGTCGCGGATGAAGTCATATTGATACTCGCGGTTCTTCGGTTCAGCGTTCCACCGTAGGTAGCCAAAAAGCCTGCCGACTTGTTCCGGGGATAGGTTCAGGACCTGCTCGCTCCAGCGGCGGTTTTCTGTTTGGCGGTCGTATTCTGCCGCCTCGCTGAATGGGGTTGCCGACAAAGAATAGCGAAGGTCGCCGACGAGAAAGCGGCCGATGAAGGTGGGGTCTTCCAAGTAGGCCCGGTCGATGGTCCCGAAGTTGAACAGGATGTCGAGGTTGGAGTCCGGATCTCGGACCCGCAACGCCGTGTGGCCCCATGCCAGGTAGAGTTCCTTTCCGGGGGCCTCGGTGACGAGTGAGACGACAGCACGGGGGCCCAAGGCTTGGCTGGCAGCCCAGGTGTCTGACTGCCCGAACGCCGAGGCGATCGTGGCGGCCGCGATCATCCAGAAGAGAAGGGGCTTCTTAGCCGACAATCCGGTTTCGCCCCTGGTTCTTCGCCTGGTAGAGATTCTGGTCAGCGATTTCCACCAGAGCGCTCGCGGATACCGCACGGGAAGGACTGTTTGCGATCCCGAAGCTCGCGGTGGTTCCAACCGGTACCCCAGAGGGAAGGTCGATCCTGAGGTCCTCGATGGACGACCTGACTTTCTCGAGGATGGCGACGGCCTGATCCGGCGTCGTGCCCCAGAGGACGAACAGGAATTCTTCTCCGCCGAACCGTACGACCTCGTCCGTCGTTCGAATCTCCTGCCGGATGACCTTGGACAGCCCCTTCAGCAATTCGTCGCCGGCCGGGTGCCCGTGGGTATCGTTGAACTGCTTGAACCGATCGACATCCATTAAGCACAGTGAGAACGGTTGTCCCCGCTTGATCCGATCTTCGATCGGTGGGACGAGCTTCTTGTCCCAGTAGCGGCGGTTCCCTAACCCGGTCAGTCCATCGAACAACGCTTGCTGGGAGGCTGTCTGGAACGGGCGGAACAAGGCAAGGAATGTGAACACGATGGCCAGGACCACCGACGCAACCAGGAATCCAAGCTGAATCCAGAACAGTAGGTCGGTCTGATCGTTGAGGTCGTGAGCCTTAGCCCTGAGGTCGTCCAATCGACCGTCATGGTAGGTGTGAAGCACCTGAAGGTAGATCTGGAACAAGGCATCGTAGAGGGATGCGGCCCTGATCTCTTGGTCCTTGGAAATCGGAGTGGACTGCGACCTCAGGGAATCCATCAGGTTCTCGAACTCGGCGTACACGCTGTCGAGGTTTCCCCTGGCGGTCTCCACCGGGTTTGATGGGTGCCCTGGTTCCGGCATGGAAAGAACTTTCAGGGCAGCCTTGTTCTCTTTGCTTTGGGTAGGAATCATCCGTACCGCCCAGTGATGGTTGCATTGCCCCGGTCATGAGCAACATGGAATGGACGGAAGAATGAAAATTCTCGGCGGCGTGGACGACCTCGGCGGTCTCGATGGAGGCCAACAAGGAATGGTGCATCGCCTCGATGGACGAGCGGTAGATAACTTGGGACGCCCCCGTCCCCAGGACGAGGATGACGACCAAGACCAACATGCGGCCATCGAAATTGGCCCTGGGGCGTGTCATTGGAGCTTGAACTTTCCGACAATGGCCATCACTTGACCGATGTTTTCGGCATTGAGCCTTGAAAGCTCGGAAGTCTCTTGGGCAGCTTTGTCGATTTCTTCTGTCCCTACGGTGATCTCATCGATTCCGGCCTTGACCTCGTGGTTGATCTCCAAGAGCTTCTTCGTCTCATCCACCAACGAAGCGCTGGCCGCCCGCATTTCGTCGGTGGCGATACGGACCTGACCCGTTGCGTCCTCGATGGATCTCAGGGCCTCCCGGATATGGCCCGAACTCCGCCCCTGTTCGCTCATAGAGGTCTGAACCCCTGTTTGGAGGGTGTGGAGTGCCTCGATCTGGGTTCTGACCAACTGGAACGTTTCCTCGGCGGTGGATGAGGCGTCGGCAACCGAGGTGATGGAGCCGCGAATCTCTTGCACATTCTTCTGAATGGCCTTGGATTGGTTGGTCGATTTGATGGCAAGATTTCGGATTTCATCGGCCACCACGGCGAAGCCCCGTCCGGCTTCTCCGGCGTGGGCAGCCTCGATGGCCGCATTCATGGCCAAAAGGTTGGTCTGAGACGCCATTTCGGCGATCAGATCGTTGGCTTCGCTGAGGGATTCGGATTGGTGGGAGATCTCCCGGGCGAGTTGCGAGACGACGGAAATCCTATCGGTTCCGGTCTCGGCGGTTTCTACCAGGGCCGCATACTGGGCGAGTACCTGCTCCGCCGTCTTCGTCACCTTCTCGGTGACCTCGACCATTTCGGCGACGGCCCGAGAGGAAGTCGCCACGCTTTCGACATGGGTGTCGACCATCTGGTCAAGCTTCACCACCCGTTGGGAAATCTGGTCGATGGCTGACGACGAGGCCAGGGCGCTTTCCGACTGCCGGGTACCGCCATCGCGAAGGCTGCGGATGCTGGCCGAAATCTGGGTGACCGCCGACGCGACGTTTTGCATGTTAGCGGACAGCCTGTTCCCCGTGGCATTCAGGGTCTTGGCTTGGTCGGAGATCGCGCCTATCATGGTTCACAAGGAGCCGGTGAAGTGGTTGAACGATTCGGCCAACTGACCGACTTCATCCCGTTGCCGGGTCGAAATCGTCCGCGTCAGGTCCCCCTCACCCGAGGCGATGTCCCGGAGCAGATCGACCGTCACGTGCAGAGGGCGGACCAACCTGGAAATGGCGAAGAACACACTCAGCACCAGGAAGGCCAATCCCACGGCCCCGGCCAGGAAGGTTGCCAGCACGAGTCGATTGACCTGACTCAAGACCTCGTCGGTGGGAACCACTATCAGGAAGGACCACGGCGTCGAGGTATCTCCGATGGGGATGGGGGCGAAATACTGGAACGACTCCTTGCCGTGGACTTCGGCGGGGGAAATCCCCTCGAACGCGCGTCCTTCTTGGATGCTTTTTGCCAGGTCGGCCCCCTTGGTATCCTCGAGGGCATGGGCCATCTCACCAATGTTGGCCGGGTCCTTGCTTGTCACCGCAACGCCTCGGTTCGAGAGCAGCTCCCCATACCCGGTATCGTAAACTTTGACCTGTCCCAGCTTGGCTTGGAAGGGCGCGAGGCCAAAGTCAGTACCAACCACACCGACCATCCTTCCGTCCTTGGTCATGATGGGGACCACCACGGTGCTGGCCCATTCCTTGACGGTGGGGTGGGCGTCTTCGGTGCCGTGCTCCACGATGAAGGGCTCGGCGATGAACTGCACCATCTTCTCTTGGGCCATCCGGTAGGTGTCGGCCAAGGTTGACCCGGTGGGCGGGCGCTTGTAGACCACGCCGTCCATTTTGTGCCACCCCCTTCGGAAACTCTCCGGTTCCAAAACGCCGGGTTCGAGGATGACCCAGACGTTCAAAAGCCGTGGAGAGTCTTCCAGGGTCGACTTCAGCATAGAGTCAATGAGGCCCCCCGCTGCCTTCGCCGGAAACTCAGGATAGAGGCCCACCATATTGGCCAGCTCATGGGAGTTGGCCACGATCCCGTTCAGGTCCAAGCCGACCTGAGACGCGTAAGATTGGGCCCAAGCTTTCGCTTCATTGAAGGCGCTGGTCTTCGTCGTCGTCGAGATGTTGTACGCCGTGAAGGCAATGGTTCCCACGATCAAAGGGAAACTGAGGAGGAAGACGATGGAGATCAGCTTGAAGCGAAGGCTCAGGTGCATAGGGGGCTCTTTACCAACGGGAAAATAGTGGGACCAAAACCCTCAGTGCGAATGATAACTCGCATTATCGTCTGAATCCAGAATGCATGGCGGAAATCGGGGTCAGATCAGCGTTCTTTGGGACTCGCTGCGACCCGCTCCTTGAGCGCATGGTGATGGGAGTGGTACTCATCCGGAGAAAATTCCCCAACGGAGTAGCGAAGATTGAGGTTGTGAATGTCCTTGTCCAACTCGGTGGCCTGGGCTTCTTTCTTCAGGTGTCCCAAACGGACCAGAAGGATCCAGGAGGTGAGGAAGACGGCAAGTAAGAAAACAATGATGATGACAACGAGCATGGTTGACTCTTTTTCCATCAGAATAGAGGAGAGATATGGGCGCCCCATGTCGATAGGATGAAGAATTTGTGTCGTCTGAGACCAGCGAGACACGGTTTGTAGCGGCTTTATGAACGGTTGATAGGGATTTGATGAAGACCCTACTGTGGCGGTGGAAGCGTTGTATCTTGAGCTCAACGGGACTGTTCCTTGCGAAAAGGACTTCAGATGACAACCAAAGCTTTCGGTATCCGCCCTGCGATGATTTCGCTCTTTCTCTTCAGTTCGGCAGTCCTTGCGTTCGAGATCGCTTTGACGCGGGTCTTCTCGGTCATGCTGAGCTACCACTATGTTTTTGCCATCGTCTCCATCGCCTTGCTGGGGCTGGGGCTGGGCGGTTTGCTGTTCCAGCGATGGGGGACCCAACGGGCACGGGCCGCGATTCAAACCTCTGCCACCGCCTTTCCGCTCCTGATGGCTGGGGTCCTCGTGGCTATCCTCAGCATTCCTGTGGGCTCCGGTATCCTCGCTGACTTCGCCTTTTGGGTTTACCTCTTGTTTGCGATCATCCCGTTCTGCGCAGCGGGTCTGGCCATTTCTGGCCTGTTCCAGCTTCTCCCCCAGAAGAGTTCCTGGCTGTACGGAGCCGATCTTTTGGGAGCCGCCTTGGCCGCCTTGCTCGTCGTTCCCGCCATGGATGCCGTTGGGGCGGTGAATGTGATCTTTCTGGCCGCCGCCTTGGGGGCTTTGGGCTCTGTCGTGTTGGCACTTCCCGACCTTCGATGTTCCCTGGTCGGTGGCACCGCAGTCTTGTTGATGGCAGGAGCCTTTGCCGGCTTGGTCCTAACCAAAACGTCGATCACCGTTCCGATTGCGAAAGATCCGGCCAAAGATATGTCCCAAATGTTGGCCAACCCCGCCTTCCAAGCCAAGATCGTCGAAAGCCGCTGGAGCTCGTTCGGTCGAACCGACCTGGTGAAGAGCGACCTTCTGCCCAATGAGATGACCATTTTTGTCGATGGGGCGGCAGGCTCTTCGATGTACAACATCAAGGCCATCCTTGCCGACAAGGACGAAACCGCCCACCTGACCCTGCATTTCGGAGAGTTCTTCCCCTTCTTCCTTCTGAAGGATGAGGAAAGGCGAACAGCCTTGACCATCGGCCCCGGCGGGGGACGAGACGTGGTGGTTGCGCTCCTGGGCGGGGTCAAGTCGATCAAAGCTGTCGAGGTCAACCCCGATGTGGTGCAGATCGTGAAGGACTACGCGAAGTTCAATGGTGGCCTGTACACCGATATTCCCGAGGTCACCCCGATTGTGGCCGAAGGGCGAAACTTCGTCAAAACTTCGAAGGAACTCTTTGACCTCATCATGCTTTCCATTCCGGTGACCAAGAGCACCAGAAGTGTCGAGGGGTATGCCCTCACCGAAAACAACCTGTTCACCGTCGAAGCCTTCGGAGACTACCTGAACCGTCTTTCGACCAACGGACGCATGATCATCGTGGCCCACAACGAAGCCGAGATCTACAAGCTGGTGTCGTTGACCGTCAAGGCCTTTGAGAACCGTGGGGTTTCCCAACAAGAGGCTATGAAGCACCTCTATACCATCGCTTCCGGGATGATGCCGACCATCGTGATTCAGAATCAGCCGCTGACTCCCGACCAGGCAACCCAGGTTCACGAGCTCAGCCACAAGATGGGATTTGACCAAAGTGCCTTCTATATTCCCTACATCGACCAGACGGCCGTCAATCCCCAGGAGCGTTTGGGCGTGGACAAGGACCTGAGGATGTTTGACCGGGCCCTTGTCGCTGTGGCCCAGGGCAAGATTCCCATGGAGACTTTGGCGAAGAATGCTTCCTTGAACATCGAAGCGCCCACCGACGATAGGCCGTTCTTCTTCCAGTTTGAGAGGAGTCTTCCCAGCCCCTTCGGGTTCTTATTGGTTTTGATTATTGCCGCTGTCGGAGGTTTGGCAATGCTTTGCCTGCTCCCAAGAAAGAGCCTTGCGGCCCCGAGCTCTTTCTTTGAGGCTGTCAGAGCCGACCGTCGGCTGAAGGCGGGGGTCGCCCTCTTCTTCGCCTTGGGCGTCGGTTATATGATGATCGAGATCGCCTTCTTCCAGAAGCTGATTGTGTTTTTTGGGCAGCCTCAGAAAGCCTTGTCGGTGCTTCTGTTTTCGCTTCTGTTGGGGAATGGTGTGGGCAGTCTGCTGAGTGCAGGAGGAACGCCTCGAGCGGTTCGCTGGAAAGCCACGATGGCGGCGCTGGGCGTTGCGCTCCTTGTGGTCCCCGCCATGTGGCTGTTCCCGGCGGCCGTCGCTGCCGGTATGGATGCCCAATGGGGTGCTGTCGGCTTCCTGGTTCCCCTCGGAGTGCTGATGGGGATGCCACTACCGCTGGCCATACGTTCCCTTGATACCCAGGGACGGGGTGGTTACGTGGCCGCGCTGTGGGGTGTGAATGGAGTCGCCTCCGTCGCGGGCTCTGCCCTGGCCATGATCGTTGGAATTTCGGCCGGGTTTGTTTGGGCGGTCGGTCTGGGGGCGCTTTTGTACGCGGCCGCCTCGATCTTGTCGATTGGTTTGAAGAAGAACTCTAAGGAGGAGTTGTCATGGTGAAAGATCCTGTTTGTGGAATGGATGTGGACCCCAAGAAGGCTGCCGCTTCCGCCGAATACCAAGGAAAGAAGTATCACTTCTGTTCCGAAGGCTGCAAGAAGGAGTTCGAGAAGAACCCCCAGAAGTACCTGAAGAAATAATCTTGGGACGGTCTGACCCATGATTGGGTCAGACCGGTCCTGGGTCGAAAAGGAGTCCCCTTGAAGCTCAAAATGACACCCCGGGTTTGGGTTGGAATCAAGGCCTTTGTTCTTCTGGGCGGGGTCTTGGTCGTCGCGCTTTTGACTCCCCACCTGGTCAGGGGGCATTTGCCCGAGCTAAGGAAGGCAGGAATGCCCTATAGCAACATCGTCAAGTTCCTATCTATCAATGGGGTTGAGGTTACCACGGCCGGTTTGTCGGACTATGTTCGACGACATGCGTTGGAGGAACAGGGACCCATTGTTAGCCCGCCAACCCCCGCGAAATCGGCGAAGCCACGACAAGAAGCTCAAGGCAAGTCTCTCGTCGAGACGAAGCCTTCAGTGCCGATGGCTCCGGATGTTTTTAACCTTTCGAAGAAGCCGGAGGTAGACATGTCTTTTGATAAATAGGAGCGAATATGAGGATCGTTTGCCTCAGTTACAACGGGAACGTCGGCAAGACCACGATTTCCGTTCATTTGATTCGGGCGCGCATGCCCAACGCCGAAATTGTAGCGGTCGAATCCATCAACGAATCGGCCAAGGATCTCGGACTCGAGGTCTTGCAGTTGACCGGCGAGGCCTTCCGCGAGATCTACGAACAGTTGCTGATTGCTGAAGACCTGATTGTCGATGTGGGCGCTTCCAACGTCGAGGCCTTTATCACCGGACTGGTCGAGTATCAGGACGCTCACCGAGAAGTCGACCGATTCATCATCCCCGTCACACCCGGTCTCAAAGAGCAGAAAGAGACGATCGCCACCTATCTTGCTTTGGTTCGGCTTGGGGTGGACCCAGAGAAGATCCAAGTCATTCTGAACCGAACCGACAACCCCGAGAGGAACTTCGAGGTTCTCTTCAAATACCGGAACGTCGATGCCAACTTTCGCGTCGACCCCCGGATCGCGGTCAAGGAAAGCACGATTTTCGAGCAGCTGGGGCGCAGCAAGAGGACGTTGCAGTCCGTCCTGGAAGATGAAACGGACTACAAAGCTTTGCTGGCCCCTCTCCGTGACGGTTCGGACCCCGCGCTCCACAAGCAGTACGTGACAGCGCACATTCTTCGTGATCAGGCTCAGAGGGTGAGGGGCAACCTCGACCGCGTTTTTGACCTGATCATCGGGGGTGTCGCGTGAACGAAGACGCCAGTCACCTGGACGAGATCCTTCGCCTTTTCTCTGACGAACTTGTCCCTGCAGTAGCAAAACTGGCAGAGATCGAGGCTGGTATTCCGAGGATTCTGCAGGCATTTGAAAGCGGTCTGAGGGATGTCAGGACGCAGTTCTTCGATGGCCTGCAGAGGGGGATCCGGGACCACACCGAATCGGGCCGCAAGCTCACCGAGTCTGTCGAAGCCAACCGGATCCATTTGCTCTCGCTCCAAACTGAGATGACAAAGGTCTCAGCCGAGTCGGTTGGACGGGACCTCAAAGCCGCGAACGACGCACTCATCGAGACAGGGACCCTGGTTGCCATTAAGGCCGCCACCGAGGCCGTTCGGCGAGTCCTGACCCCTGCCATCACCGAGATGGTCGATTCGATTCGGGTGGAGCGAGTCCAACTGGCGGCAAGCGCACAGAACGCTTCGGAGCGAATGGCCGCTGCTGCCGCAAAAGCCCAGTTTGACGTTGCCACTTTCAACTGGCAACGGTGGCTTCTCGTGGCCTTGCTCGTCCTGTCAATGGGTTGGGTAGGCACCGGCCTCTGGCGGTGGATTGACAACGTGTGGCCTTGGAAGTTGTCTGACGAACAGGCCTCCTCGCTTCAGGTCGGCCAGGCAGTCAGGAACCACTGGACCAGTTTAGACAGGGAAACACAGCAATCTATCCAGAAGCTCGTGGATGGGAAGTAGACGACAGGGGGTGCCATCGAAACGGCACCCCCTGTCTTTCTTTCTAAGAAAACCCCAGGGTTTCGTATTCGAAACCCTGGGGTTGCCCCCTGGCGGGCGGCCCAGGACTAACCGCTTGTTCACCAATTCGGCGATTCGGCAAATTCGGTCAAGCCTAGTCCGGAGGATTCCAAGAACTGAAGTCACCCTTCACCGAGAACGCGCAGGAACTGGCCCGCACTCAATCCCAGCCTTTCGTGGACTTCTTGACCGAAATCACAGTGCTCGAGGTCGAGGACTGACATGCAGTCCGTGAAGATCTGGTCGTCGACCCAGCGGAAATCGGCAAGGTCAAACTTGTAGGTTTCCCAATCGAAGAGGTTCAGGAGGAACCGCCGGACAACGAGGC
Source organism: Spirochaetales bacterium (assembly GCA_027451385.1). Classification (GTDB taxonomy): domain Bacteria; phylum Spirochaetota; class Spirochaetia; order JABEVK01; family JABEVK01; genus JABEVK01. The sequence continues at coordinate 12,780 of DAIDJJ010000019.1, forward strand.
CTTGTCCAGTGTCGGTTTGTGCCTGTACCCAAAGGCGGCTGTGTGTATCGTGCTGTTGCTTGTTCATTAGGCCGTCCTCTCTTCTTGGGCTGAGGAGGAATCGAACAGGTCCTGGAAGAGTTCATCCTGAGCTTTGCGAACCTTCTGGAACTGGTCCGGAGTCAGATGGTTGGCGTACTCGTCAAACGCATCCTTCGTTTTGTGGCCCGTAGCCTTCATAAGGGTCGGTTCGTCCAGCCGCTCGGCCATCCTTGAGGTGAAGAAGTGGCGCCAGGAGTGGAAGTCGACCTTCCGCGCCTTCCAGTAATCGGGATCAGGTTTCAGCTTGAGGAGCTGTTCGCGCAACGCGTCGAGGAGGTACATCGAGTCACGAGGACGATCGGCCTGCTTTCCGTGGAAGAGGAGAAAGTCATCGCGCTCGCAAAACACGCTGTTCTTGGCGATGGCCAGAAGTCCGTCGCGAATCTTCTGGTCAATGGAGGTGTCCCGGAAGGACCCCCACTTGGGGTCTGTGAAGAGGTCTTTCGCGTTCCAGGATCGTGCGACGTAGGTCTTACCATCGTCTGAAGCAAGGTCGGAATGCTTGAGAGCCAGTACCTCGCCGGAGCGGAGACCGCACGTGGCCGCAAGCAGATTTCCTAGCTTTGCTCGCTCATCGGTCCAGGTGATCTGGAACAGCGTCTTGGCTTCATCAGGGGTGAGGACCCCTCGGCTCTCGGACCGCACTGCGAATTTGCCGAACCCCTTTGTCGGGTTGGTCTCAATGATCTCTCGCTCGTAGGCCCATTTGAGTGCGACGATGCCGGGGTTGAGGACGTTATTGATGCTCTTTCCAGTAAGTCCCCGGTCCCGAAGATGAAAAGCGAAGGCTTCCAACTGGATCAGGCCAATCTCGTCGAGACGTTCGATGGGGAAGAACCGCTTCCAGTGATTCCCCACGTGTTTCTGACAGTCGTAGCAGTGTCGCTTGCTGATGCGGTGCCCTTTGGCGTGAAGTCCGGCCACATAGCTGGACTTTTCGAAGTCCCAGAACTCCTCAAGGAAGGGGATCAGCGATGGCGACATTCTGGAATCAGCTCCCCGAAGCCTGCGGGCATCAAGGATCTCGAGGATGCGTTCCGCATCAGACGAGTCGAGTGGAATGTTTTTGAGGGTTTCGAAAAATTCCCTCTTAGCCAAGAATTCGGCTGCCGTGAGCACTTTGTGGTTGATGGGGACTTTCTTATGGAAAGTCGGGCGCATACCCTCCAGGTAGGCCCTGACGGCGAAATCGGCCTCGGCCCGATCAGAAAACCCAGTGCTTTTTCCCGAGCCCCAGGTTCGGCACCCTTCAACCTTGAAACGGACGTAGAAGATCCCCCGACGGGGGTAAAATGAGAAAAACCGATGGTTTTCCACGATTTATCCTTCGCAACCAGTGTGCTACACCAGTTTGCTACAGTAAATTTCGTGAAAGCATCGGTTTTTCCGGCAGCCTTCCGTAAGTTCTTACACCGTAAGAACTACCAAATAGCAGGGATAGGACTCGAACCTATGACCTTCGGGTTATGAGCCCGACGAGCTGCCAACTGCTCCACCCTGCGGCGAATGTTGTAAGGACTACCTTACTCACATTGGCCGCGAGTGTCAAGCCAAGTCGAGCTGTTTCCACGCTTTTAGCAAAAAGTCATTTTCCTCCGGTGTGCCGACGCTAATGCGGACCCAATCCGGCATTCCAAAGCTGGCTAAAGGACGAATCGTCACGCCAGCCTCGGCTAACTTTTGAAACACCACAGCTGCGTCGGTTTTCACATGGACGGCGACAAAGTTAGCCTGACTGGGGAGCACCCGAAGATTGCGGCCCAGCTCGCGGGTCAAACGGTCTCGTTCCTGTCGGTTGTGTTCCACCGTATTCAAAATAAACACGGTGTCGCCCAAAGCGGCTTGCGCGGCGGCTTGACTGAGCGAACCGACGTTAAAGGGCTGACGCACCACCGATAAGTCGCGGGCAATGTTCGCCGACGAAACGGCATAGCCCACCCGCAAGGCGGCCAAACCATAGACTTTCGAAAAGGTTCGCATGACCAACAGGTTAGGAAAGCGTGCTAAAAGCTCAGGGGCTCGGGGAAAGTCCGGGGCGTCGGCGAAGTGGACGTAGGCTTCATCCAAGACGACCAAAACCTCCGGGGAAAGTTTTTCTAAAAACCCTTCCAGTGCTTCATGAGTAAAATAGGTTCCAGTAGGATTATTAGGATTGCACAAAAAGACCATTCGGGTTTTCGCGTCCACAGCTTGTCGAAACGCTTCCAGGTCAAAGGTGTAGTCTTTTAACGGGACTTTCTTAAGCGTTCCCCCAAACAACCGTACCGAAAATTGGTATTCCGAAAAGGTATGATTGGCGATCAGGGCATTGTCGTGCGGGCGAATATAAGCCCCAGCAATCAACGAGAGAACTTCGTCCGAGCCATTACCCACGGTAAATTGAGCTTCCGGCAGTCCCCAATGAGTTGAGAGGGCGCTCTTGAGAGCTTGGGCTCCGCCGTCTGGGTAGATATGACTGCGGTCCATATGGTCCCTCAGGGCTTCCATCGCTAGGGGAGAAGGACCCCAGGGGTTCTCATTCGACGCCAGCTTGATAGCGCCGGGTTTTAGCTTGCCGGCCACGTAGGGGGGCAAGTCAGCCAGGTCTTCGCGCAGTTTCATTACTTCACTTTGACGACCTGGCTAGCTTCGGTCAAGTGCCCGAGTCCCCTATAAGCCCACCCGTTTCATTCCGTTTTCGTCGTAGCGTGTTCCAGCTACTTCCGAAGGGGGAACTAGTGAGGCCAGCTCTTCGGCTTCTGCCTTGGTCAGTTCTAACTCGGTGGCGGCAATATTGTCCTTCAAGTAGGCTTCGCGGCGGGTTCCGGGAATGGGAACAATGTCCTCGCCCCTCGAAAGTACCCAGGCTAACGCGACTTGGGCTGCGGTGGCTTTTTTCTTGTGGGCAAACTCTTCGATCTTATCGACAAACTTGCGGTTCTTTTCAAAATTCCCCCCTGACATGCGGGGGTTCACGGACCTAAAGTCCTTCTCGGCAAATTGATCGGGTTTTTTAAAGGCTCCTGTTAAAAACCCACGACCTAAGGGACTATAGGCGACAAAGGTAATTCCCAGTTCGCGGCAAGTATTCAAGATGTCCCCTTCCGTGTCGCGTGTCCATAACGAATACTCGGTTTGCAAGGCGGTAATGGGGTGGACTTTGTAAGCTTTTCGCAAGGTTTCAGCTCCGGCTTCCGAAAGACCCAAGTACCGAACCTTACCGGCTTTGACCAGTTCGGCCATCGCCCCTACCGTTTCTTCAATGGGAACCTGTGGGTCCACCCGGTGCTGGTAATACAAATCGATGTAGTCTAACCCTAAGCGTTTCAGGCTCATATCGCAGGCCGCTTTAACATACTCGGGGCTGCCGTTGACCCCCAGGTGGGCCCCGTCGATCCGCCGCATATTGCCGAATTTGGTTGCGACAATGACATTCGAACGGCCGTGTTCTCTTAAAGCCTGAGCTACCAGCATTTCGTTATGACCCACGCCGTACATATCCGCGGTATCCAGAAAGTTGATACCTAAGTCCAGAGCCTGACGGATCAATTTGATAGAAGCCTGATCGTTCGAGGGCCCGTAGAATTCCGACATTCCCATACAGCCCAATCCCAAAGCCGAAACAGTTTGTCCCGTCTTGCCGAGTTGACGTTTCTTCATAATACCTCCTTGAAAAAAATAATCTCTTTAAAAAGCGAAAAGGATTATTCGCACCAGGTTCAAAGTACTGTTAAGAAAGACAAAAGACAAAATTTCAGGGGCCCCCGACTAGCCTAAAGGAAGGTAAATGTGCATTTTTATAACGAGTCATGCGTAGCCCTCGGCGTCCCTTATTGTCGCCTTTTGTCCTCTTATTTCTTCTCAATTTCTTTTCTTGGATGGCCATCAACGCAACTTCCTTAATTCCCCCCTACATTTCTGGTTTGGGTGCCAGCTCGTCTTATGTGGGGGTATTTAACAATTTTGGCAATCTGGCCGTGGTCTTGGTTGTCGTGATCTTTGGGCGATCATTGGTGAAGTGGCCCCGAGTTCAGCTCATCCGCCTCAGTATGCTGATTTTGATGGTCGCTTCAGCCCTGTCCTGGGTGCTTTCGGGGTCGCTCCCCAGCCTCAGCTTGTTGCGGATTTTGGGCTCTGTGGGGCAGGTTTTTGCCTCGACACTCCTTGTGAGTGTCCTTCTTGACGTCTCGCCACCCGAAAAACTCGCCAGCCGCATTGCCATTTTTAGTGTGGCGGGGATGCTGACTAACCCCTTTACCTCCTTTTTAGGCGAACTGTTGACGAAACTTTGGGGTGCCTCTTCGCTGTTTGTTGCAGCGGCTTTGTTTGCGGCCGTGACGGCGGCTTTGGCTTGGGGGCTTCGAGAGCCGACCCGTCAAGCCATAACCGTTGAGCCGCATGCCTTTCATACGGTGTTGCGCCGGCCCGATATGCGTTTACTCCTCGTCCTCGCTTTTGTTTTTGGGGTGTACTACAACGCCCTCGTGACGTTTCTTCCGGGGTACACCCAAGCCAAACTTGGGGACGCGAACCTCAGTGCTTTTCTTACCCCCTTTTCGATCATTTCGGTGATCATTCGTCTTTTGGTTGGTTCTCACCTCGATAAACGTCCCCCCAGAGGGTTTCTCTTAGCCGCCTTTTTGGCTGTGTTGGTGTCCTTAGGAGCTTTAGCCTTGCCTATTGCTTGGGGGTGGATCATCTTGGCGGGGCTTTTGTACGGCGCGGGGCATTCTATCCTTTACCCTTTGATGAACTCACTGTTTGTGGTCAAAGGAGGTGAACATCAAAAGGCGGTATACTCGAATGCGTACATGGTGGCAAACCTCCTAGGGGCCGTTACCATGACCCCCTTATTGGGCGCTTTAAAGCAAAAGGCTGGGTTTGACGGCATGATTGTTGCCATGGCCGCTTTGGCGATCCTCTCGTTGGTTTTGATTGCCGTCACCCGGCAAGGTCAAAGCGTGGGTAAAAATCCCGAAAAAATCAGGTAGAAGTCGAGTATCAGCCCCAGATAACTCATATTGTAAAAGAAATCTTCGAGGGGAATGGTGCCAATTCTTACCCCCCAGATGGCTTTGGGGGCGTAAAAAATGGTCGGTAAAGAGGTATAAAGTCCATTCACAACACCAAAAGCGCCAAACCCCAACAACATATACAACACAAAGCCCTGGGTTCCGATCAAAGCCGGCCTCTCAAGAGCTGTGGTGGCAAAAAACACCGCAGTGGCAGTCAGGGCCAAAAGAGTGTAACCTTGACGGTGCCAGAGCGCGGCCCCAGCGACAAACACTGCGGCAAGGGCTAATAAGGTTCCCGGCGGCATATCAAAGAGGACGCGGTCACTCCAGAGGGTACGAAACGCTTCGTAGCTAAACAACATGGCATAAGGCACGGCAAGAAAGAAGAGGTACTCCCCCAAAGGCAGTCCACCCCACGTCCAGTCTCCTGTCCAAACGGGGTTAAACTTCCAATGCCCTTTTTTGACCACCATGATATCCCACAGGACAAACAGAAAACCCACGACAAGAATAGACGCGAACATCGCAGGCCAATGAGTCCAAAAGTGCAACCGAGGGTCAAACGAAAAGCCAAACGGCACAGCGATCACCGCCAAAGCAATCAGGGAATACGTATGTTTTTTCATGTAGAAGCTTCTCCTAGTTTGGTGGGGGCTTCTTTGAGGTAAGCACACGGGGCTTTAGGAAAGTAAAAGAGGTTCAAAAAAGCTGTGAATAAAACCCGAGGCAACGAAGGCTTCACTTTGCGTCGCCAGACAAGTTGCGGATTTTTTTGAAGAACGCGGGCAGTCCAGTTGTACAGGTCCGAAGCTGTTTTGATCGCGATCAGGTAGCGGCGGGGGATCCAGCCGTATCCTGCTGTAGCTTCTTCTTGCCAATCTCGGTACAGCTTCGCCTGGGAACGAAAAAAGGCCGCAAAGCGGTCGGGGTCAGCTTGAGCACTTTCTGGCGACAGCTCGGCCAAGCCCGAGTCCGCTAGGGGAAGGTAGCGTCTTCCCAGCGTGCAGTCTTCGGCAATATCCCGCAAAAAGTTGATATACTGCATGCTTCGGCCTAACCGGCAAGCGGCGGCGTGCGCCATGGGGGGGAGCTCCAAAATTTGACAGAGGTACAGGCCAATCACTTCTGCCGAGCCCCAAATGTAGCCTAAAAGCTGATTTAAGGTTTCGTAAGGCTGGGGAGTCAGGTCTGACTGCATGGCGTCAAAAAAGCTTTCGGTCCAGGCGGGATCGAACTGCCGTTGACGAGCCAGTTCGACAAAGTCGTCAATCACCGGGTCCCCCGAGGGAACCCCATCTCGGGCAAGTTCGTAGCGACGTCGAAACGCAAAGAACGCTTCTGGGTCGGCGGGCTTGGAGTCGACAAAGTCATCGGCTTTACGAACAAAACCGTACAAAATGGTCACTTCTCGCCGTACTGCTGGGGGGAAAAAAAGACTGGAAAAGAAGTACGTACGGCTCCCTTTGCGAAACAATTTTTGTTGCGGGTCGGGAATGGGGCTCATGGTCGAAGGCTCCTTCCGATCACTTGTGCCGTGACTTGAGCCGAAATCAGGGTCATGGGAACGCCGACGCCGGGGTGGGTGTATTGCCCCGTATAAAAGAGGTTTCCCACTTTGCGGCTGCGGCGGGCGGGCCGAAAAATCGCGGTCTGAAAAAGCGTGTGGGCTAAGCCCAACCCGGTTCCTTTCCAGGCGTGATAATCAGACTCAAAATCCCGTTGCGAGAAGACCCTTTGGACTTCAATGCTGTCACGAAAACTGGTGTGAGTGACCGCCTCGACATGGCGAAGGGCTTTGTCGAGGTAGTCGCTCCGAAACTCGTCACTATCGGGAAGTCCGCTGGCGGCGGGTATTAGCAAAAAGAGATTTTCGGCACCCTGAGGCGCCATGCTGGGGTCGGTCTTGGTAATGGCGGACAGGTAAAAGCAGGGGTTTTGGGGCCAGGCAGGGGTTTCGAAAATGCTTTTAAAGTGCTGGTTCCAGTCTGCGCTAAAGTACAGGTTGTGGTGTTCTAATTCCGGGAGTTGTTTACGCACACCCAGAAAAGCTAGGAACATACTGGGGGCCATGACACGGCTGTTCCAATAGGCTGCCGAGTAGCTTTGCCAGGGGGGCTCCAAGAGATGGGTTTCACTCCAGGCGTAGTCGGCGGTGTTGACGACTAAATCGACGGGGAGTTCGTCGCCATCGACGGCCCGAACACTTTCGACCCGGCCCTGGCGAACGGTGAGTCCAGCGGCTTCTTTGCCCGTGATCAGCGTGCCGCCGTTTTCGGTAAACAGCCGGGCCAGCCCTTGAGCAACCCCGTTCATGCCCCCCTGGGGGAACCAAACGCCTAAGTTCAAGTCCACGTGACTAAGCAGGGAATACAACGCCGGGGCATTCGAGGGGCTGGAACCTAAGAACACCATGGCATATTCGAGAATTTGCCGCGAACGACGGTCTTGAAACCGTTTAGCGACAAACTTGTCCAGCGACCCCGTTAAGCCTAAACCTGGCCCTTTGGTGAGCACCGTCCAGTTGAGAAAATCCCCCAGGTGTCGGTAGTCTTTATACAAAAACCCGTCCATGGCGGTGTCATATTTGAGCTTAGCTTCGGCCAAAAAGCTGTCCAATTTGTCAGCCCCACCGGGTTCAAAACTCTCAAACAAGCTTTTGGTGGCCGAAAGGTTGTCCGTCACCGTAGCGGAGGGGAGGCCCTCGAAAAAAACTTTGTACTGGTTTTTGAGCTTGGTCAAACCGTAGTAGTCTTCTGGGGTCTTTCCAAAGAGAGCAAAAAAACGCGCAAAGACTTCGGGCATCAGGTACCACGAGGGGCCCATGTCAAAGTGATAGCCCCCTTGGCTCCATAGGCGGGCCCTGCCGCCGATTTCGGGGTTCTTTTCCCAGAGGGTGACCTGCCAACCTTGACGTTGGAGCAGGCTGGCTACCGCAAGACCAGAAAACCCGGCTCCTAAAACGACTGCTTGTTTGCCCATGACCATAGATTACGAAGAGCCAAAGAAAAAGGCAAATCGTAGCGGATTGGACGAGTGCGTCCAGGTATCGTATTTTGAAAGAATGAAAACAAATTCAAACGATACAGACAAGTTGCCCGTCATTTACCTCCCCCATGGTGGCGGCCCCTGGAACGTCCTGGAGGACGCCTTTGGGGACGGCGAAGGCCATGCTAGGCTGAGAGCCTACTTAGAACAATTGGGTGCGGCCTACCGGAATCGGGTCAAAGCCCTTTTGGTGATTTCTGGCCATTGGGAAGAAACTGCCCCAACGGTGCATTTTGGCCAAGCACCCGGGATGCTGTATGACTACTATGGGTTTCCTCCCCATACCTATACCCTGAAGTGGTCGGCGCCGGGGGCTCCCGACGTGGCCGCGCGCACCGAAGAACTTTTGCGTCAAGCCGGGTTTTCTCCTGCTCGCGAAACTCAACGCGGTTATGACCATGGTACGTTTGTCCCTTTAATGGTGGCGTTTCCCGAGGCCAAGCTCCCTGTAGCTCAGCTGTCACTCGTGAAAGGGCTAGACCCTGCGACACACTTTGAAATCGGTCGGGCTTTAGCTCCGTTGCGCCAGGAAGGGGTTTTGATCTTGGGATCGGGAATGAGCTACCACAATATGCGAGGACTGATGGGTGGTGAAAACCGCGCTGGTCAGGCTTCGGCCGAGTTTGACCAATGGCTGGCCCAAACCGTAGCAATTAGCAACCCTGAAGAACGAAAAAAAGCGCTGTCTGGGTGGGCTAGTGCTCCAGGGGGAAGAGAATCTCATCCCCGCAGTGAACATTTGGTGCCGCTTTTTGTGATCGCAGGAGCGGCCGGAGAAGACCCCGGCCGGCCAGATTTTCAGGGCACCTTGATGGGCGTTAAGATTTCGGGGCACCTTTTTGGTACCCCGGCTTCTTAAGCTCGCTTCATGCCACCTTAACGCGACATGCCGATGCTCAACTGTACCCCTTGGCGCATAAAGCCTAGGGTGACGTTGTGCGGGTCAGCATTGAACTCTCGGTAGAACTCCAACAGGTTGTGGACTTGGTGACCGTTGACCTTGTCGATGACGTCACCTGTCTTTAACCCTGCGATGTCCGCCGTGGAGTGTGGTTCCACTTGCGCCACGGCAACGCCGTGTTCATCTTTGGGAATATTCAACTGGTCACGGACATCCTCACTCAGCATGACCAAGTCGAGTCCCGGCCATAGGCGCATCTTAGCCACTTCAGATTCTTTAGCACGGGCTTCGATGGTCACAGTCTTAGTGAGTTCTTTTCCGTCCCGAATGAGGGTAAAGGTGGCCTTTTGTCCCACAGGGAGATTGCCCACGGTTTGAACCAGATCATTGGTTCCCGAGATTTTTTTGCCGTTAATGGCGGTGACAAAATCACCGGGTTCGATTCCGGCTTTTTCGGCCGGGGAGTGGTCAAAGACACTGGGGATAAACGAACCTTCTGTTGAACCCAGACCTAGGGCTTTGGCCGCTTCGTGAGAAATGTCACTGACCAAGGCTCCTAGCCATCCATAGGTGACTTTACCATTCGTTAAGAATTCTTGAATTGGCCGTTTGGCTTCGTTGATCGGAATGGCAAACCCAAGACCAACGTTGGCGCCGTTGGGTGTGGCAATCCACGTATTGATACCAATGACTTCACCGGCCAAGTTCACGAGGGCTCCACCGGAATTGCCGCGGTTGATGGGGGCATCCGTCTGTATGTAGCTGTCCATATCTTCGTTGTTAGGGCCTCCGTGACGGCCTAAGGCGCTCACGATACCATGGGTGACTGTAAAGTCCAGACCCAAGGGGTTCCCGATGGCCAAAACCCAGTCGCCGACTTGGACGTCATCCGAATTGCCCAGTTTGGCCAGGACAATGCCGGGGTCGTTTTTGGCGTCAAACGATACTAGGGCGAGGTCACGTCGTGGGTCGGTTCCCACAATTTTTCCATGATATTTTCGTCCGTCATTCAGGGTGATCTCAATGGTTTTGGCCCCGTGAACAACGTGGTTGTTGGTCAAAACATAGACCGTGGGGCCGTTGCGGCGAATCATTACCCCGCTGCCCAAGCCTTCAACTCTTTCTTTTTGAGGCTGTTGGGGGCCCCCAAAGTTAGGAGAGTTGGGCCCAAAGAAATAGCGAAATTCCGGTGTATTCGGAAAGTTAGGAAAAGTAGGAAACTGTGGTGCCGTCTGTTGAACGACAGACGTGGTGAGAATTTCCACCACACTGGGCAACACGTGTTTAGCCACATTGCGAAAAGCGTTTTGAACGTCTAACAGGCCCTGGGGAACTTGAACCGGGGCCGATTCAGCGGCAAGCGGACTCGCCGCCAGGAAAGCGGCAAAAGCCATACCGGCTAAGGCCGCCAAGCGGAAATGGGATTTACGAAACATAGGTGCTCCTTCAGCGCGCTGAATTTCACACAATCCAAGCCCACAAGCGTTACAAAATTCAGAAATAGGAAAAATCAGGGGTAGGAAAAATGACGCAATGGGGCACCGGTTTTGAGGTGCCGGGCTAGGGCGGTGAGTCCGGGCCGCACATGACGAAAGAGCTGTTGGTAGGCCGGACACAGACGATTAAGGCCTTCGACGCGGTCTTTGGGACAGCCCCCATGGCAAAACTCAAGGACGTCGCAGGTTTGACAAGAAGGGTGTAAGTTTCGTTTGGCTTGGCCAAAGGCCGCTTGCCGAGGGTCGGCCGCTAAAGAGGCCAAAGTTTCTGTTTTGAGGTTGCCCCAGAGGTGTGCGGGGTCGACAAAGTGATCGCAGGCATAAAACCCCCCGTCGTGCTCCAAAACGGGAACATCGCCGCATTCGGGACGGTGAACACACAAGGCATGATCGACGCCGGCCAAGGGCCTGAGCGCTTCATCAAAGGTTTGAATCACCATTTTTCCCACCCCTTCTTGAAGCCAAAGGTCGTAAATCCGGCACAAAAAATCGCCCAACTGCTTGGGGGGGTCCCCCTCTGGGGGCACATAGGGCAAAAATTGAAGGTACCTCACGCCTTCTTCTCGAAAGAAGGCCCAAACCCGGTCGTGTTCGGTGACGTTACGGTCGTGCAGGACGCAAAGGACATTGATGAAAACGCCGTGTTCGCGCAGTAACCGATAAGCCTTCTGGACCGCAGAAAAAGATCCTCCTTTGGTCTTACGGCGGTAGGCGTCATGACAGTCTTGGGGACCATCCCAACTCAGCCCCACCGAAAACTTTTCGCGAGCCAGGAATTCCGCCCAGCGTGACTCAAGGTTAACACCGTTGGTTTGCAGGCCATTGGTGATGCTTTGACCGGGTCTGGCGTGCCTTTTTTGAAGGCGGACGACTTTTTGATAGAAGGTTAAGCCGGCTAAGGTCGGTTCGCCGCCGTGCCATTCAAAGTGAACGGCACCAGGGGTAAGAGCCAAACGCTGGCTGATGTAGGCTTCGAGAAGTTCGTCGGTCATGTGACCACCGGGCAGTTGAGCCTTTTTTTTCAGGTAATAGCAATACCCGCAGGTCAAGTTGCACTGCGGGCCTACGGGTTTCGCCATAATCAGCATGAACAGTCCTTTATCGTGGAAAGGGGCCTTAGGTCACCAAGTTTTGACCAAAAAAGGTCAAAAGGCGGGCCCAGGAATCTCGAGCCGCGTTGACATGATAACGACCGCCGGTGTCGTTGAAAAACGAGTGAAACGCCCCTTCGTAGGTATGCGCCTCAAAAGGTTTACCTTGGGTTTTCATAGCGTCGGCAAACGCGGGGACGGTCGTATTGATACGCGGATCGGTACCAGCATAAAAGCCAATGACCGGACAGGCAATATCCGTGACGCGGGCAGGCTCGGGGGAGGTGCCGTAAAAAATCGCCGCCGCCGATAGCTCGGGTTCTTCGCAAGCTAACAGGGCCGTTAGTCCCCCGCCCATACAAAATCCGACACAGCCGGTTTTTTCGCCGCGGCTTTCCGGGCGTTCTTGCACGTACCTTACCGCGTCGCGAAGCACCGGCACCAGTTGGGGCAGTTTGGCCGGTAGGGTGAATAAATGCTGGTAGGTTTCGCGGATTTGGGTGCGGCGGGGTTCGGGCTGTTTGTCGAGTTCCGCTTCCCGAGCGGCCGGGTCCATCCAAATCGACGGGGGGGCCGTATTCAGAAATTCCTGCACTAAGATAATGCGCTCTCGAGAAACTTTGACGGGGCGCTCGCCGTTTTCACTGAGCAGGTCGGGTGCATAAGCTAGGTAACCGGAAGCGGCAATTCTTCTGGTGACATCTTCGATGTGCGCGTCGACACCCCAAACTTCTTGGATGACCAGTACAGACGGCAGGGGTGTTCTGACGTTTTCAGGGTAAGCCAGAAAACCGCTACGGTCATGACTGTGCAACCATTCGCTTTTGACAGGCATGTTTGTCCTCCTTCTTGTCAGGGTAGAGGGGATTAGGGCAATTCGCAACCCTGAGTCAGACGATTTTAGAAAAGCTTCAGAGATTTAGAAAAGCTTCAGAGATTGGCTTGACCCAAACCTTCCGGGTTTGGAAAATGCGCCCTAGGGAAGACACCTCCCCCAGGGGAAGGTAGTTGACCCTCCAGTGAAGTGCCGCCTAGTGAAGTGCCTCGCAATTTGGCCGCTTGCCCCCAAGCCGTAAAAGTCGCTGGTGTGCCCGCAGAAGGAGGAATTCATGCGGACCGTGGTCTTTTTCTATTGTGTCTTTGTCAGCACAGCGGTGTATGCCCAAACAACGGTGCAAGTCGAAGCCTCCCGTATTCCCGAAAGCTCTGCCACTGTCGGAGCCTCGGTGACGATCCTTCACCCCAAAGAAAATCTTGTGGATACTCTGGCTCAGGTGCCTGGGCTTGCCGTTCGCAAT
>DAIDJJ010000020.1:0-25115 GCA_027451385.1 Spirochaetales bacterium
AAAAGTGTTTTTTGTCCGGCACGTCTGCCGGTTTGAAAAGCCGCAACGCGTCTTCTCTCGCGATCAAACCTTAGAACTGACGCTAATAGGGTTTTGCTTCAAAAAACTTTTTGAAATTTTCAACTTTTTTTGGAGTAAACTTTCCAGAGACAAAAGGAGACGTTATGATTTCCAACAGCACCGGACGCACAGGGGTAAACGTTTCTGCACTTGGATTTGGAGCCGGACATATTGGTTCACCCGACCAGACAGACCGCGAGGTCCAAGCCCTCTTAAACCACTTAGGGGAATTGGGGATCACGTTTATCGACACCGCAAGAGGTTATGGCCTTTCAGAGGAACGTTTGGGACGACTTCTAACAAACCGCTCTCACATGGTGTTGTGCACAAAAGTCGGCTACGGAGTAGATGGTGTCGCCGATTGGACGTATGACTGTGTTGTCCAAGGGGTAGAAAGGGCATTACGGGTCCTGCAGACTGACTATTTAGACGTGGTTTTGCTTCATAGTTGCCCTCAAGAAACCCTTCGTCGTTACGAGGTTGTCCAGGGGCTTCTTAACGTGAAAGCTCGTGGACTCGTTCGTGCCATTGGGTATTCTGGCGATAACGAAGACTTGGAATTTGCCGTTTCCCTGGGAGATCTCGATATTTATGAAGGGTCCTTCAATCTTTTTGACCAAAAGAAGCTTAACCTTTTGAACCGAATTCGCGGTGAACAAAAGGGCTTTATTGCCAAACGTCCTTTGGGGAACGCCCCCTGGCGCTTTACCGAGAGGCCGGTGGGACATTATGGAGAAACCTATTGGGAGCGAATGAAAGTTCTAGGTGTTTTAGACCACGACCCCGAACCCGGCAAAACGGCCTTGAGGTTTGCAGCCTATAGCCCAGGAGTTTCCACCGCCATTGCCGGGACGGCCCAGCTTAAACACCTGGACCAGCTGTGTTCCTGGATGGAAGAAGGTGCTCTACCTGCCGAGCGCCTTCAAGAAATCTTGGATGCATATCAGGAAAAGGGTGCGTCTTGGCGTAGTGAAATTTAACGTAGGGAAAATGAAGGACAAGCGAGGTCAACATGCAAAGCAATGTTTGGTTGGTGACGGGAGCAACTGGCGGGGTTGGGCAAGCCTTGGCTCGTTTTTTGGCTCTTCGGGGGGCCTCTTTGATTCTGACGGCAAGATCGCTCGAGAATTTAAAGGTCCTCGCTGAACAGTTGCGAAAACTGGGGGCCCCTGAGGTCGCAACCCTTACCGTCGATGCTGAACACCTGTCGCAAACAGAGAGGTTGGCGCAAGAAGTGAAAGACGAGTTGGCACGACGAGGAAAACCTTTATCCGGTGTGGTCCATGCCGGAGGTATCTTTGCTTGGAAGCCTTCCTTGACAGAGGACGGTTTTGACCGCGCTCTTCAGATCAATGCGCTGTTTCCTGCTTTACTCAACTTGAACCTGCAAGAGGAGCTGAAAAACGCCAAGATCCTCCTGGTTGCTGGGGCTTGGGTAACCTTGAAAGGCGTGCGTGAACCAGCAGCTGCAGTTCGCGAGGCCCTCTCACAAGGAAAACCCCTTGCGACCTTTGCTGGAGCGGGGTTGGCGGCCTGGTTGAAAATGTTGCATGCCGCTCAGTTAGCCCAAGCGGGCTTTCAAGCCTGGACCTTTCATCCTGGGTTTCTACGCACCCATTTGACGAAAACAGCACCTTGGCCGATCCGGTTCCTAGGTGCTTGTGCGAATTGGTTCTTGAGTTCTTGGTCCCGAACCGGGGAGTATTTAATTCAAACGGAAGCTCCGCCGCCCTCCGGCAGTCTGGTGGAAGGCCAGCGTGCTGTCTGGCAGAAGGCTTGGGACCGTGAGCTAAGCCAACAAATGGGTGCCAATCGCCTCGAGGTTCCGGCACCCGGTCATTACCATCGCTTGGCGGAAAGTTTTTTGTAAATGGAGCATTTGCAGGGCGACCCCTTTACGACCGCCCCCAATAGCTGCACGGATGAGATCTCGGCCAATAAGAACGGCTTTGGCACCTAGTGAGAGCATTTTCAGCACATCGTTGCCGTTTCGGACACCCCCGTCGGCCAACACCAGAGCCCGTTGACCCACACGTTCGACAATGTGCGGTAAAACCTCGGCTGTACCGGGGGTAGAATCTAAGACTCGACCACCGTGGTTCGAAACCACCACCACCGAAGCCCCAGCCTCGACGCAGGCTTGGGCATCATCGGGATCCATAATTCCCTTGGTTATAAACGGTAATTTGGTTGAGTTTATGAGCTCGGCCAGCTCGGCTGGGGTTTTACGGTAGACCGGTTGCCCTGCACGGGCAAAGTTTGTCGATCCAGCCCCATCCAGGTCCACCCCTACAGCAGGAGCCCCGCAAGCTTCGGCTCGGGCAATAAGGGCCAACAAATCTTCTTGGCGTCGAGGCTTAAAAATTGGGATTCCCAGCCCTTTTGCTTCTTCGACCGATTCAATCCCTGGGTGTTGGGCCATGGTATAAAAGGCCGTGTCCCCACGCCAGCTCAACGTCCCGGCGTCCAGACAACCCTGAAGGGTGGTCCGACAAAAGTCCATTTCGGTGATGGCCCCGTTATATTGGCTCATACCGCTGGTGGAAGCCCCAAAAATGGGCATGGAATAAGTCTGTCCTAAAAACGAAAAAGACGTATCAGGTTCAAAGGTTTCCCCGATCAGTTTGGTTTTTAAAGTTACGGCTTCTAGGGCTAAATAGTTATTGCGAAAACTACGCCCTAAACCAATTCCCCCCATCCCGATGGCCTTGCCGTAGTTTTCTTTTTGGCAGATCCGGTCGGGTCCGCCATCGCACTGCGGGTAAACGGCACAAATGTTTTTGAGTTTATCACGGGCCCGTCCCCGAACTTCTTCGAGGGTAGTTGGCTCCAAGTGCGTTGAGCGGTAGGTGTCGGTAGCCCCGCAGGAGGGACAGCGTGAAGGTGGTGCGGAACTTGCTAAAGTTCCGCACGCGGTGCAGACATACTTTTCCATGGACTGATTCTAACAATTTTTCTTTGACTTTCAACGCCTTTCGAAGCTTATTCTTTAAAGAGGTACTCCAAAGCTTGTTTCTCAGTATCAAAGGGAACGGCAATGCCTCCCGTTAGGGCATTAAATGTCTTTAAAAGAATCTTTTTGACCCCCGTGACCCCTATTACAGCCCAGCGCTTGGTATAGGGTTTGAGCGTTTTTCCCAAACCATTTACCGCTTCGAGAACCTTTGATGTCCCATAGCTTTTTTCCGTATCAGCCAAAATCAAAAGGTCTTTTTTGCCGGATTTTGTGATGAGGTCGATGACTTTGTTGATGTTCGAAATGGTCTCTTCTTCTGTCCCGCCGTGGTCAATAAAAAAGTAAGATTTGCCGTTGTATGTCCGCCATTCATGCATCGCCATAGAGGCCTCCTTTGGTTTGCGACTATACTTTAGATTAATTCAACTTTTGGCGTTTTCAAGGGTATTAAACAAAAGCACGGCGTCATTAATCACGAATTTGTCGAAGAATTTCAGGTAAATATTTTAAAACATAAGCAATATTTTCTTGTCGTGTCCGCAAACCTAAGCTGAAGCGAATAGTTCCGTAGTTTTCGGTGTCGGCACCTAGGGCTTCCAAGACATGACTGGTTTGAATTTTTCCGCTGGAGCAAGCGCTACCTGCCGAAACATACACACCAATATTATTGAGAGACAAGAGCAAAGAGCCCGTGTCGACGTGGGGAAAGGCCACACTAAGATTACCGGCCAAACGGTGTTCGAGGTCCCCGTTGACGAGTAGATTTGGTTCGATTTTTTGCAGGCTAGTAAGAAAGGATTCTCGTAAGGCTAAAAGCCTCGTTTGTTCTTGTTCTCGTTCTCGGCAAGCGAGTTGGGCCGCTTGGGCAAAGGCTAAAATATAACCGACGTTTTCTGTCCCACTCCGAAGCCCCCCTTCTTGCCCCCCGCCCGAAATCAGATCAGGAAGCATGGCCCCGGGAGCATGGTACAAGGCCCCAATTCCTTTAGGACCATAAATCTTGTGGGCCGAGAAACTCATATAAGTCACACCCCAAGACTCAGGGGCAAGGGGGATTTTTCCCAGAGCTTGAACCGCATCGACCAAAAAGGGAACCTTCTTTGCTTTCAGCAAGGGGGCTAGCTCTTGAATCGGCTGAAGTGTCCCAATTTCATTATTAGCCGCCATCAGCGAAACCAAAATCGTACGGGGAGTCAGGGCCTGGAGAATGTCCTGAGGCTCATAGAGTCCTTGGGGCGAAGGGCGAAGCCACGTTACCTCGGCCCCCCGGGCTTCTAACCACCGATGAGGTTCGAGCACCGAAGAATGTTCGATCAAACTGCAAACTAAATGCGGCTTCTCTCCGCGAAGGAGCGAGGCCAGCCCGAGGCCTTTGATGACCATATTGTTGGCTTCAGTTCCGCACGAGGTAAAGAGCAACTGCTCTGGCTTGGTATCTAGACATTCCGCGAGGGTACGTCTGGCCTGCAGGATTTGCTCAAAGGCGGCTTGTCCTGGTTCGGTGCCGGACGAAGGGTTGGCAAACCCCAGTCGTCCATCGTGATAGTCATGCAAAACCTCGGCCACCTCACGACGCAGGTACGTTGTGGCGTTGTGATCCAAGTAAACCTCTTGAAAATCTGACACCTGGAGTTTGGCGGGCGGCTTACAGGTCTCTTCAGAGGTTTGAATGGGAATTCCGGTCCACGTATACAGGCTGTTGAGCCCATGGGGAAAAAGCCGCTCGAGTTCTTCGCGGGTCAACCCCAGGCGTTTTTTGAGAGTCAGGTACAAAGGCCCCACTTTGTTTTTTTCGTAATACTCAAAGGTGAACTCGAGAATCTCTCGGTGCCGGTCGGTGAGCTCCGTTTTGGTGAGTCTGGCCATCCGAGAGATTTGAGTGAGCCGGTAATTGCTTAAGGTCACTTAACCCCTCGCCCCTGGGTAGCGCTCAAAGGGGTAGCCTCCACGGGATTCGCTCATCCCTTGTACCGTTTGCTCAAAAACCGACCAGGGCATTCCTAAACCAAGACGGTCAGCTTCGTATTGAGCAATGAGACGGGCTCCTACACAGTACGACGAATAATTCATTTTTCCTGTTAAATAAGGTCGAACTACGAGGTCGGAATTTACCACCCTGACGGGGCCCATACTGCCTTCGACGCGTTCTCCGGTTAAAAACATCCAAGCCTGGGCTATACGGGTCAATTCAACGGGGCGGACATTCAGCGTGACCACATCGGGTAAAATGTCCGTTTCATCAAACTCAGGACTGAAAAAAAACACAGCCTCCATGGACGCCGGTTGAAGTGCCGACATTTGTGCGATGGCTTTTCGGGCGATTTCGGGGGTTTTGAACCTCCCACTGTCGTTTTCGCCAAATAAACAAAACTCCCGCCTTCCAGCGGCTGGAGCAGCATAGACCGTGCCGTTGGTAAAATCTTCGGGGGAGGGAGGCGTAAAGGCCGGTTGGGGGGCTTGTTCGCGCATAATTTCGGTATACACCCGTTTTCCCGCAAGTGGTTTGGTTTGATGTTGGTCAACAAGCCCCAGGGTAATCGCGGCGGCGATACAGCCTATGTTATTGAGGGTCAAAAGAACGGCGTCCCCCAGGCTAGCTTGGCGGTTGGCCTGACAGCTGGTTAACGAAACATTGTCCGTTTCGAAGCTTTTCACTTCGGGGGGGATAGCTTCCCCCTTGCGGTAAAATTTCACCCCAGCGAGAGGAATGTTTAAAGGCCAGTCAGCCATGTTGGTCAAAAGCGCCTGAGAGAGTTGTTGAAAACGTGTCATGCCGCATCCCCTCGGTGCTTATTCACATAGGTGGCATAACCCCGGTCGGTGCCTTGAATATGTTGAACTAGCCAGTCTTTCAAAAAGACCAAAATCTCACTGCCCACCGAACCTACACCCGATTCAAAATCTTGGCGAAATTTGGTGATCTGCTGGATAAAATCTTGGTGCTTAGCCAGATGGGCCGTTTTACCCGGGTAGGCCGTGGGCATGAAAAGCTGTTCTTCGTCATGAAAGTGGGTTTGGGTGTAGTTCGCCAATTCTTCGAGGATGGAGGCGAGTTCACCTCGGTTCCCCCCGAGTAAAAAGCTGTGGTGCAAATCATTTAAAAGCCGCACGAGCTTTTGATGCTGGCGATCTACGGCGTCGACCCCCAGGGCAAAGTCCGACGTCCACTTGATGAGTTCTCCCGAGCCTAAAAGCCCTTCTTGGGCTTGAATTTGCTGGATGATGCTTAAAGAAACTTGATTTAAATCTGAGTAAAGCTTTTCTCCTTCGGCGTGCTGTCCCGCCAGGGTGAGGCGTGTGATGTCCCGTGCCAAAGCGTGCAAGCGTTCATGGTCTTGGTTGAGGGTTTGAAAAACCCCAGGGGGTAAAACAGCCTTGCCAGCGGTGTCCATCCATTGACCTAAATCACATTGGTGATGATCCGAAACTTGTTCGGGTCTGAGCTGAACCGTCCCATCTAGAACACCTCGGATTCGCGTCAGCCAACTGAGGTGTTGAAGCACCAAAATGGTGGCTTTGCTGTGGACTGGGGAGTCCCCTTGGGACAGGTATTGTTGTGTTGTCGAAAGTTGCCGGATCGTCGATTTAGTCAGCGTGGTCGCAGAAAGGTTAACTTCTTTGGCGGCCTCACGCACGTCGAAGATTTCGTTCTTAAGTCGTGTTTCTTCTTGTAAAAGTGCGGATAAATGCTCTGACATTTGCTGTGAGCCCACACGAAGGTGTTCACTTTCTTGAGAGGTGCTTTGAGCGACTTCGCGAAGATTGGCTATTCCTTGCAGAATTTCTTTACCTCCGAGGGCCAATTCTCGGGTTCCTTGCTCAATTTCATGAAAACTTAACGCTGTGGCTTTGGTTTTTTGCTCGACTTCAGAAAAAAGCTGGGCTGTTGCTTGGCTTGAAGTTTCGGCTTTGCGAATGGACGTTATCCAGGATTTGAGCTTCTTGCTGACTTGACTGGCATTTGCCGCTGAGGTCTCGGCAAGCTGGCGGACTTCATCGGCAACAACGGCAAAGCTTTGACCGTATTCCCCGGCATGGGCGGCCTGAATGGCAGCATTCATGGCCAAAATCCGTGTCTGGCTGGCAATGGTATTGATGACAGACAAAAAGGTTTGCAGGTCATCAATCCCCTTGGTCACCTCTTGGATCACAAGTAGGGTTGACGTCATTTCTTTTTGGCCGCTTTGCGACAAGTGTTCTAACTCTTGAACATCGCCCAGACGGGTGGTGCTAACTTCGCTTATGCGGACAATGGAGGCGCTGATTTGCTCAATGGCGGCGGACGTTTGACTAATGGCGGCATGGGTGGAATTGACTCCGGCTACTAGCGTATCGACGGCCTCATCCATGCGGCCGACAACTTGGGTGCTTTCTTCAAAATGAGTCTCAAAGGTTTGTAGTCGTTGCTTCATGCCGTACGAACGTTGACTGATTTCAGACGCTTTACGGACTGAGGTTTGTACTTCACTCGAAAGTTCAAGATTTTGCAGTTGAATTTTATCTAAGACGGCTTCTGCACGAGCTTTCCAAGCCCGGAGCTCCTCAAGTTCTTCTTCTAGCTTTTTTTGCTTTTGAAGCTGGTTTCGGCGCTGAAACATCAGGGAACCTCACTTTTGATTGTACACAATCTAGAAGAAGTATGAGGGAGGTTGCTCAGAAAATCCAGAGTCTCTAGCGGGGACGAGTTGCTAAATCTTGGCAAACTTGCCGTAAAACCTGACGGGGTTGATCCAGGTCCAGCTGTTCTAGACTATGCAGAGCCCTTTGGGTATACCGTTGAACAAGCACTTCAGCGTCTTCCAGCGCCCCGGATTGCCGAATTAAGGCGAGGGCTCTGGTTAAAGGAGCTGGCCGGGACATTTTTTCAGGTGAAGCTAAGAGGTCTTTGAGGGTCGACTTTCCTTGGAGGTATTCTTTGTGCAGGGCGAGGACAACAGGAACCGAGTAGACGCCTTGCTTGAGGTCATGTCCAGCTGGTTTTCCCAAAAGTTTTTCTGTTGACGAGAAATCCAGCAAATCATCCCGAATTTGAAACGCCATTCCCAACGCGTACCCAGCACGGCGGTAAAGTTGACAAGTTTGAGCGGGTTGTCCGCTTTCGACGGCCCCGCTATAGAGGCAAAGGCTCATGAGGGCTGCCGTTTTTCCCATTGTCTTTCGAAGGACGTGGCGAAGGCTGTGGTGGGGACGAAACAAATCCTGTTGTTGTTGAAGCTCTGAACCGGCCATTAAGGTGACGATGGCGGCCAAAGCGGAGGCGCTGGGGCGGCTCACCTCGGCACTCACCAAATGAAAGCAGGCGGCAAACAAGAGGTCTCCATACAAGAGGGCACTCGGAACCCCTACCTGCCGGTGAAAGGCGACTTCACCACGGCGAAGCTGAGCACTGTCGACGATATCGTCATGAATCAAACTGGCCAAGTGCAACAACTCAGCGGCTGCGGCTAGGTCATCGACAGAACGTGGGGCAGACCCCGAGGCGGCGGCCAATAAGACGAGGCCGGGGCGTAAACCTTTACCGGGGTTGTTCAACAACTTCCGCAGGGGTTGCCTCAGGGCTTGAGGCAACCGGTTTAGTTCTGTTTTAAGACGGTCCTGGACCCGAAGTAAGCCTTGTTCAACTTCTGGGATTTGTTTCCAAAGATGGATCATCCTTGGTGTTTTTGAACAGGCTCGTCCAGATACAGGTAAGTTTTTTTGGCCAACTTGGTTTTATTCCACTGGCGTTGTAACCATGGCATGACCCAATAATCTAGACCCAAACTTTTTCCCGCGCCGCCTTTCACCGCGATGGCAGCGATGAGTAACCATAATTGATCCCAACTCAGCAGGCCTGCAACAATAAAGACCACGCCAAGAAAGAAACTGGCATCGGCTGCCAACATCGTGAACAATCCACCTAGTAAAGCTAAACCCAAGGCCAATTCAGCGCCGACGATCCCAATTTGAACTAAGTAGTGAGGAACCCATAAGGCAAAGGTATGAATAAACCAGGTAAATATTCCCAACGGATGGGCTAAGATCGGTTGATGCAAGTCAAAACCGTCCGAGGGCAGGAGCTTTTTCACGGCATGGACGGCGGTAGCGCCGGCTTTGGTGGCAGGAGCAAACATCCAACCCACCATGTCTTTATTGGGGTCTAACCAGCCTTGAAGCATTTTATTCACCGATTCAAAAATCCACGTAGCACCGAGAAATAACCGTAAAGGCACCAACCAATACATGGGGGATTTTACAGAAGCGTGCGAGCCGATCAGCGAACGGTTGGTCTTAAGACCGAAGATGTGGTGCTGAAGGTAGTCCCAGCACGTATTGAACCCGGCGACCCCCCACAAATAGTGAAGATTGACCAAATGCTTCAGGGCCATGGCAATACGCCCACTCAGCTTGATGCCCATGACTTCGGCGACGGCGTATTTACTTCCTACCGACACCACAAAACCATGGTAGTTGGAACGGAAGGCTATCAAGGGCTTGCCTTCTACAGCGGCGGCAATATTATGTGCCGCAGTTTCTGCCGTCTGTAACGAAGTTTCAACAATTTGTGGTAAAAGCTTGCCGTTTTCACGGTGCCAGGTAATGTCGCCAATGACAAAAACATGTTCATCATGAAGGGACTGAAGGAATTCATTGGTCGCCAAACGGGATTTTCTGCGGATGCTGGCCAGTTCTGCTTCAGGTAAGGCCACAGAGGAGCTCTCAGGAAGTGCCAAGGAGCCTGCAAACGAACACCCCCGCACGCCGCACGTCCATATCAGAGTTTCACAGGGGGTGAAGGGACCATCTTTCACCGTAAAACCCTCGGGAGAAACTTCGGAAATGGCCGCATTGAGCCGAACTTCACCGCCCAATTTTTGGATGTGCTTCGTAGACTTTGCCCGAAGGGAAGGGGAAAGGTGAGGAAGTATGTCCCCCATGGCTTCCACATCAATGATCTTGACGTCTTGAGGCTTGATGCCATACTCGCGACAGAGTTCAGGTTTCCACTCTAATAGTTCGCCTAGCATCTCAATGCCCGTAAAGCCCCCACCGGCGACAGCAAACGTCAACTGGGCTTGACGGCGAACGGGGTCGTTCTCGCGGGAGGCTTTTAAAAACTGAGCTTCGATATGTTCTCTGAGACGAAGGGCATCTTCATACGACCAAAGGGTAAAGGCATGTTCCGAGACACCCGTCGTGCCAAAGAATTCTGGTTCGGAACCCACGGCTAGAACCAGGTAGTCCCACTCGTACACATGGTTTTCAGAAACTAATTTGCGTTCAGCAAATTGAATGTCTTGAATTCGGTCGACGACAAATTGAACGCGCTTTCCCGAAAAGATTTTGTTCAGAGAAATTCGGACACTGGTAGGCTCACAACGGCCTCCCGCCACCTCATGGAGTTCCGTCATGAGAGTATGAAAGGGGTTTTTGTCATAAATGGTGATTTCAACGTCCTTAGACGCTTTAAAAACTTTGTTGAGATTTTTGGCGGCGTGAACGCCAGCGTACCCGGCGCCCAAGACGGCTATGCGGAGTTTAGGCATGAGTTCCTCTTAAATTAGACTAGAAATATCAAGGACTATCGTCAAGTTACAAAATTACCGATAAAAAAGCTATGGAACAGCCCCAAGTGAATAAAAATCTCATTGGCCGACTGGTGCTGAGCTTCCTTTGGGGGGTCAGCTGTATTTTTCCGCTATCTGCCCAGAAGGCTCCCCTAGATCCAGCGTTAGTGCTCTCCAAAGCGGACGTCCGTCTTCAAGCTTTTCCTGACGGTTATCACGTCATTATTCGCGCCAAGCCGGGGATGAAATCCGTCCTGATCGCCGAAGCTTTTGAATTACCCAGTCACAAGCTGGCCACCTACAATTTTCGGGCCTTGGAGCCCAACGACCTGAACAGCCACGAAAAACGTTTGCTCAACGGAAAGTTCTTGAAAGAGCCCAATACCTTTTTAACAACCTCGACCTTGCGAGAGGACCCTTACTTTGGCAAGTCGTTTGTGATTTTATTGCCCCCCGTCGTGGAATACGGCTACGAAGGAGTTCCTGGGGCTCGCTTTGATAAGATTGACGTTCGTCAGGAGTTGGCGAAACCAGGGGCCACTTTTTGGCTTTCTTTAAGAACGTTTGCTTTACCCTACAATGATTACCGGGGGGCTTACCAGGATAATGCGTTTGAACTGAAAAGTATCTTGGTCAATCAGGTGCTTCCGGTGGACACAGGGCGCTATGTTAAAGGCTTTGAAGCCTTGTTCGATCGTTTGGGGCCAACCTATAAAGCGACCAGCCCGGCCGATGCGGTAAAATACGTCCAAAGCCTCTGGCACGACAACCAAGACGTTGTGCTGTGTATCGATACCACACAATCGATGAAAAAAGACATGGAAGTTTTTCGGGCTGAGCTTTTGAAGCCCTTGTTAACGCAAGTTCCCTATAAAAACTTTCGGTTGGGGGTGGTGTTCTATAAAGATTATATGGATCCCTACCTGACCGAAACCCTGCCGTTTCAAACTACAATGCAACCGGTTCAAGAGGCTCTTGATTCGCATAGTACTGGTGGGGGTGGTGATATTCCCGAAGCCGCTGTGGAAGCCCTTTACCAGGGGGTGACGGCCTTTCCTTGGGGGAACCGTGACCGTTTAGTGATCGACCTTGCCGACGCCCCGCAACATGATTCCCCCCGAGGTAAAATTACCGAAGAAATGCTTCACCACGAGGTGCTAGCCCGAAAAATCGACCTTCACCTCGTCATGTTGCCTTTGCAGGGGGATTAAGGGGCATTGCGAGCTAGTCGAAAGCCCATTTCAGATTCTTTTGTACCCGGGCCATCGTCAGCTCGGTAGTATGGTCTTAAGGCGTCGTCAAAATCGTCATTCCAACTGCCCCCCCGGTTGACGCGGTCGGTTCCCTGAGGGGGGCCTAGGGGATTGACCGAGGGCAGGCTGGCTAAATTGGGGGTGAACCAATCCCAGCACCATTCCCAGACATTACCACTCATGCCGTACAGACCCAGTTCATTAGGGGCCAACCCTTTGACGGGATGGGTACGGCCGCCAGAGTCATAAAAATGAATCGCTACTTCGTTGGCGGTATTGGAACCCGCAAACGCGTAGCCCTTTGACTTGACCCCACCCCGAGCCGCAAACTCAAATTCCGCTTCTGTGGGGAGCCTCCAGCCGTTAGCTTGCTGGTTCCAAGTGACTTGTGTCCCCTGGATGGTGTAGGCTGGTTTCAAACCCTGCAACGCCGAAAGCTCATTGCAAAAATGAACGGCGTCATACCAGCTTACCCGTTCTACCGGGAGGAGCACCCCGATAAAACGGCTCGGGTTTTTCCCTGTGACAGCTTGATATTGTGCCTGGGTGACGACGGTTTGGCCGAAGTAAAAACTGGAAACCGTGACCTGACGGCCGGGTGAGGCCGGGTCGAGGGTTCTTGCCCCCATGGCAAAAGTTCCCCCTTGGACAAGAATCACCGGGATATCAGGAGCAGAACTTTGCGCCGTTAAGGGCAAGGCCCCCAGGATAAGTGCACCCCCAAGCAAGAGGGACAAGGGATCCATGAAAGATTTCATAACCAGATTTTCGGAGAATTTTGTTAGAGTTCAAAGGATTCTGAGGTGCAATCGAGAAACTTTCGCAAAATTTGGTCGACCATAGCCTTGGTTCGAGTGGCTTCTTCCCAATCGAGATGAGTTTCTTCCACCAAACTTTTCGGGATTTCTACCGCGACTTGTCGTAAGGCTTTCCCTTTGTCAGTTAAACGGACTTCCACCTTACGTTCGTCCGTCACGCCTCTTTGACGAGCTAAAAAGCCGGTTGTCTCCATGCGTTTCAGCAAGGGCGTCAAGGTTCCGGAATCCAGATACAAACGCCGGCCTATTTCACCAACAGGGAGTCCATCGCGTTCCCAAAGAGTCAGAAGTACAAGGTATTGGGGGTAAGTTAACCCGTATTGATCTAAGATGGGCCTATAGGCTCTTGTAATGGCTCGAGAGGCGGCGTAAATCGAGAAACAAAGCTGATTATCGAGCTTGAGGGTTTCAGGAAGTTCACCAGGATCTTCTGACAGGCTTTCCATACCCACAAGATACACAGACACAACCTCGTCGTCCACTTTTTTGGCAGAAGGAGGTATCCATACAGTTATTTCCTTACAAAGGGGCGCAAGCCTTTTCTAACCATCTTTGAGCTTGGGGGCTGAGGCGAGAGAAAAGTACCGTTTTGAGGTTGTGGTGATACTGATCAACCCAAGCCTTTTCTTCTGCCGTTAAGAGCGAGATGTCAATCAACTGGCGTTCATAAGGGCATAGGGTGAGGGTTTCCCAGGTTAGAAAATCGGCGAACTCGGTGGAGGGGCCTTCTACCACAGTCACCAAGTTCTCAATTCTTACCCCCCATTGACCGGGACGGTAGACCCCCGGTTCATTCGAAAGGACCATTCCCGGTTCTAAAGCTGTGGGTAAAGGCTCGGAGTTCAGGCGTGGCGGGCCTTCATGGACACTGAGGAAATGCCCCACCCCGTGACCGGTTCCATGGTAAAACTGACGGCCAGCCTTCCAGAGAGGGTGACGAGCGGCCGCGTCTAACATATAGCCTCGGGTGCCCCGAGGAAAAACAGCAAGACTGACTTGAAGGTGAGCTTTGAGCACCAAAGTATAATCTTCCCGTTGCAGGGGCAAAGGGGTGCCGATGCATAAGGTTCGGGTGACGTCGGTGGTTCCTTCGAGGTATTGAGCCCCGGTATCGAGCAAAAATAAGCCATCGCCGCTCAAGGGACTGCCTTTTCCTTCACTGACTTTGTAATGGATAATCGCCCCATGCTCGCGAAAGCCGGGAATGGGGTCAAAGCTGGGGCCTTGCCAACCGCCCTGCCCAGCTCGAAATTCATCTAGCTTTTGTGCCGCTTCTAACTCGGTAAGCTCTTGCGGCTTTGTCTCCCACCACGTCAAAAATTCCACCAAAGCCGCCCCATCTTTTCGATGGGCTTCACGAATGAGGTCCAGTTCTTGAGAGCTTTTTATGGTTTTTAGGGCACTCACCGGCGAAGGTTGGTGGAATAAGGCTGGCTGTTGAGCTGGGGGAGCCTGACGTCGGGCGGCGGACAACAAAGCCAAGTTGGTTTGTGGCGGGAACCAAAGGGATCCTGTACTTTTCGCCAGTTCGTCTTCAATGGCTTCGTAAGGGCGAACCTGAATGCCGTCTCGGGCCAGTGCGGGAATTACCGGGGAAAGGCGATCTAGGTCGGCAAAAAGGAGAGCTCGTTCTTCGCTCACCAAGGCATAGGCCATAAAAACCGGTACAAAGGGAATATCTTGGGAGCGCAAATTCAAGAGCCAGGCAATATCATCGAGGGCACTGAGCACCACTGAAGTTTTTTTGAGGGTAAGAATTTGCCGTAACCGAGCGAGTTTTTCTGCACGGGTTTCAAGGTTGACCTGAGCTTGGTAATCCCATACTGGACTGTGCGGGGCTGGGGGACGCTCTGTCCAAAGCTTGTCTAAGGGGTCCGGCCCAGCTTCCAGGGTCAAACCAACCTCAGCCAAGCTGACCGCCAGTTTTTGGTAGCGTTCATAACTCGTCGTTTCGGCACAAACCCCTACCGTACTTCCGGGGGGAAGCTGGTTCTTCAGCCAGTCGGCTAGAATGAGGACTCCCGGCAGTCCTTCTTTGAAAAGGGTAACCGTACTAGGGATCTCGGTTTCAGCTTGAACATGGTACCTACCGTCGGTCCAGAGGCCGGCCGCCTGCGGGGTCACGGCAACCATTCCTGCCGAACCAGTAAAACCAGTCAGCCATTTTCGGGTTTGCCAGCGCTCGGCAACGTATTCGCTTTCGTGGGGGTCTGTGCCCCAAACTAGGTACGCGGACCAGCCGAGTTGAACGAGTTCTGCCCTAAGAAGGTCTAAACGTCTGCTGACGAGTTCTTCTTTCTGGGGGAGGTTAACCTTACTCATGGCTTTAGTTCCTTTTCTCGAAAAAAATCTTCGACAAGCTGGCGCGCCACACTAAAACGAGGGGGCATGGCTGGCAAGGTGTCTTTGGTGAACCAGCGGGCCTCTAAAATCTCCTCTTGGTCGGGGACGGGTTCACCTTGGAGGCATTCTGCGCGGAAGGCCAACATGAGGTTCGAAGGGAAGGGCCAACTTTGGCTGGAGCGGTAAATAGGGGACTCGACCGTAAGGCCAACCTCTTCATGGATCTCTCGGATCACCGTTTGTTCTAAGGTTTCGCCGGCTTCTACAAAACCAGCAAGGCAGGAATAAAACCCCGAAATACTGCGGCGATGACGCGCTAAAAGAATTTGATCTCCGCGATAAACGAGTACGATGATGGCTGGTGTCAGGCGTGGCCAGATTTCTAAGCCACAAGTGGGGCAAACCGCGACAAATTGACTGGAAGACGGGATGGTCGCCTCTCCACAACGGCCACAAAATCGGCTTGTGGTTTGCCAATGGGCCAGAGGAACAGCTTTAAAAAGGACCTCGGCTGTGGCAGGGTCGGCGTCTTGAAGAACTTGGCGCAGGGGCACTCGACGAGTTTCCTTTTCGGTAAATTGTTGGGTTCGGACATGCCAGGTTTGCGTACCAAGGGGCATCACGAGGTCGCCGTAGTGATAAGGTTCATCCCAGGCCCAACCTTCGGGAGGGCAAAGGAGGTCGTTCCCGTCTATCTGGATCAGCATAGTTCCAAAGTATCCGGATTCACCCCTTAAGACAATGGTGAGTTTTTCTGGGTTGAACTTTTCTGCATTGAAGACCCGTTGGGGATAGTCTATAATGGAAATATGAAACGAAGCATAAAAGGATGGCTTGCCAGAGTCGCCTTCAGTCTTGTCGGGACATCTCTCATTTCCTTTGCGTCTTGTGCCTCGGCTCCGTCTGCAGATTCTGTGGATGCTTCGGGTGTTTCGCTTCAAACTGCTTTAAGCGATCTCTCGCAATCTGTTAACCCCGGCCCGATAGCCAATGACCCCGTCTCCGTGGTGGCTTTTCAAAATATCGACCCAGCCGCTCAACAACGGACCGTGCTTTTTGCCAATTATTTTGCGGACAGTTTACTTTCGACCTTAAAAAGCGATCATCCCCAGCTAAAAATTGTGGAACGGAGCGAACTCAATAAGGTGCTCCAAGAACGTCAGTTTTCGAGCGAAGGCATCTTGACCGACGAAAAGCTCGAAAACTTAGCCCCCTTTCTTCCCGCACGCTATGTCATGACGGGACAATTTACGGTATTCCCTCGAACAGTTCAGGTGAATGCCCGTCTTTTGGATGTTCGCACTGGCGAAGTGGTGTTTTCAAAAATTGAAGTGATTCGTGATGATGACAATTTGGTTAGTCTTTTAAGGGGAGCCGGGCCCTCCGCCACTCCGCTACCTCGCCCTTCTTCGGGGGGGACAAATTTCCGGCCAAGACCAGCCGAACCCGTTGCGCGAGTGGCACACTCAGATAATCCAGGGTTGGATTATTCTTTAGCTTTTGGGGGAGGTTTTTCCCTTTTAGGGGCTTCTCAAACCCAAAATGTCTCTAGCTATTTTGTCACAGGGAGTCTGAATACCCAAGATTCTTCCTCAGGTTGGGATTTCTTTATGGATATCTCGCCCTATTTGACCTTGAGGTATGGGGAACGCCAAGCCCGAGACATTGTTACGGTAAAAGCCGACTTTTCTGCAACGGGGTTAGTCCTAGGGTCCTACACTTTACCCTGGGATGTTACTACCCAAGAATTCGCCGCGGAATTAAAGATTCCTGTTGCGGTTTCTTCTTCTTCAACGTTGTCACCTTTACTGGGGCTGGATTACTTAAGCTATAAATCTGGCCACGTTGCCGGCGTTACTACCACCAACTATTGGACGGATTATTGGAGTCCACTCTATTTGACGGCGGGAATGGACATGAATTTCTTTATGGGACGAAACTTTTTTCTTCGAGCTTCTGGGGTGGTGGGAGTAAGTTTGAACTCAGATCTCCCCAGTTCAGATTATGCCAGCTATGGCCTGACCTCGAATTGGACGACCGATTTCATGATTCGAGGCGGAATCTATGCGGGTTTGGCGTTTTAGGACTTGTCAGTTGTACCGTTTGACTTTAAAATATGACTAAATACGAAAACGGTCACTGGATAAACTATGAGTCGAGACATCATTAAACACGCTGCTCTGGAATTGTTTCAGCGCTATTCCTACCTGAAAACTTCGGTTGAAGATATCGCTCGAACTGCCGGAATCGGCAAAGGTTCGGTGTATTTATCGTTCAAAACCAAAGAAGATATCCTCCTTTCCTTATTGGAAGATGACCTTCAGGCCTTGTATGACCGTTGTGAAGCGTTCTTTTTTGACCCAGAACAGCCGGTTGAAGCCAAAATGGAGCGCTTTACCCAAGACTTGTTCGATTTCTTGTTTCAGATTCGCGATTTAATGTTTGGCTCGCTTGAGAATGTCTATGGGCGTGAACTGCAGGATGTCTACGTGAAGTTCTCGGTTCATCTAGATAAGGCGGCTGAACGTTGGGTAAAAGTTCTTTCGCTTCACGGCTGGACCCCCAGCCAGGAATTACACCAACAAGTGCGAGAGCTGATACTCTTTCTTTCAGGACGCTTTTTGGTTTATATTGTGACCCATGACTGGTCACAGCGTGAACAGATCAAGGCTCAGATTCCCCTGTGGTCAACAAGGTTGTTCCGCGCCTTTACCACGGAAGTCTAGGTTGCGACCATGTTGACGCGGGTTGGCCTCGTCAAAACGACACTACTAGATTACCCCGGCCGGGTTGCCGCCATACTGTTTACCCCCGGTTGCGACCTGAGGTGCCCCTGGTGCCACAATCCCGGTTTTGTCTTGCCGCCCTATCAAGCTGACCTTAAACTTACCGAAGCCTTAGAAATCTTGCACCAACGGCGAAAGGTGCTTGGCGGAGTTGTGGTCACCGGTGGGGAACCCCTTTTTCATGAAGATTTACCCGAACTCTTAAGTACCTTAAAGGGGCTGGGGCTAGCTGTAAAGTTAGATACAAACGGGACGTATCCACACCGTCTTGAAGCCTTGGTCGGAACCTCCAGCGAACCCGATTATCTGGCCGTCGATATCAAATCTGACTTAGCCCATTATGCCGAGGCCACGGGTGTTTCTGTACGAACCGATTTGCTTTGTCAAACTTTGGCTTTAACCAAAAAGAACTGGGCCGGTCGCAGTGAATTCCGCTTAACCTGGGTTCCGGGCCTTCACACTCACGAGCAGTTGGAGGAAATTGCTTCCCTGAGCCAAGGGGGCCCCCCCCTATATGTCGCTGGTTTTCGTTCTGGGAAAACCCTGGACCCCAGCTGGGCCCACCGCAGGTCGGCTACTCGAGAAGAAATTTCTGTCGTCGTCGAGGAACTCCAACGAAGAGGGGTTGACGCCCGTTTGCGGGAGGGGACCCTTTGAAAATTCACGGTATCTTTGTTGTCCTAGCGTTTGTTTTGACTTCGTGTATGACAGCCCCTGAAACTTCCCTGCTAGACCACCACTTGTTGGAGCGCCGTTTCACCTTGTTAAAAGCCGCTGAGTCTCTGAAAGGTCGTCCTTATGAATCTCGGGTCGAGGTGCGTGGGCACCACTTTACCCTAGACTGTGTCGGGTTGCTGGATGCTGCTTTTTGGAAGACTGGCTATAACCTTGAAGCGGCCCTTCGCCCGTACCGAGGCGATGCCGTGAACCGTTTAAAAGCCTACCTTCATCACGAAGGGGCCTTTTTTGAGAAACCCCGGCCCGAACCCGGTGACATCATTTTTTGGGATAACACCTGGGACGCCAATGGGGATGGAATTTGGGGCGACGACGGCACCACCCATGCCGGTCTGGTTGTGTCGCTGGACTCGGATGGCACGGTTACCTACATTCATGCCAGTGTGACGCGAGGGATTGCCTTGGCTAAGTTGAATTTAGTACACCCCACCCGGGAGTTTTCTCCCGACGGAAAACTCTGGAATTCACCGATGGCGCTTCCCGAACGTGGACATAAACCTCCTCCGCATTGGTTGTCTGGGGATCTTTGTTCTGGCATTGCAGATTTGCGTGTCGGGTGGCGCGGCATACCCCGAGTTAGTTCCTAGACGTGAATCCTAGAATTGGTTCCTCGGTTTACACCTTGCCGGCTAAACCTTTGACATTCAAGAGGTGGATTTCAGCTCGAGCTGTTGTCACCAGCTGATCTTCTTCCAAGTCGCGTAAAAGTCTGGTAATGACTTCACGGGTTGTCCCCAGGCGTGCGGCAAGCTCCTGGTGGGTCACGTTGAGTAAACCGGTTTGTCCAGTAGCCCGATCCAAATCCAAAAGAGCCTGAGCCAAGCGTTGATCCATACGGTGAAAGGCGACTTCTTCGACTAAGGTGACCATTTGTGTTAAGCGCCGTTCATACAGCTGAAAGACATAAGCCCTCCAGGACGGGGAGCGGTCTACCAAATCGCGAAAAATTCCTGCGGGGACAAAGACGGCTTCTGTTTCGTGTTCGGCCCGGGCAAAGGCTGGAAAAGCCCCGCTGGATAAAATACAGGTGGTTGAAAGAATACAAGATTCACCGGCTTCAACGCGGTAAAGTGTGATCTCGCGGCCCGTTTCAGAGGTTTTAAACAAACGTAACGAGCCAGCTAGGACAAAGGGCACACCCGCACAAGTGGCCCCTTCACTGAGTAACAGTCTGCCCGCAGTCAATTTGAGAGGCCGGATGGGCGAAAGAGCCTGCCACAGGGTTCGGTCTGTACGATCTAAATCGGGAAAGCTCGTAAACAAATCCATCTAGCGGGCTTCCTCTACGATGGCACCCAAGCCCGGACAGCATTCGTATTCGACTTGAAAGGTGGTGTGGGTGATCTGAAATTGTTCTTTAACGAGACGTTCAACTTCGGCAACTACCGCGTGGGTTTGTGAAATAGGTAAATCGGAAGTGAAGTTGAGATGGGCTTCGAGAAATTGTTCGTGCTCATCCAACGACCATACATGGACGTGATGAATGTTGAAAATCTGGTGAATTTTACGGACCGCCGCTTCCAGTTCTGCGATATTGAATCCTTGAGGGGCGCCCTGCATCAGGATATTCATCGTTGTTTTTAACAGACGGTAGACCTCTGTAAAAATGAACAAGCTTATGGCCAGAGACAACACGGCATCAAGCCAAAACCAGTGCGTTAAGATGATGACAACGCCGCCTACCAAGACCGCCGCCGAGGCTAAGGTGTCGGCGAGCAGGTGGAGAAAAGAAGAACGAACATTCAGATTGTCATGGGAGTGATGGTGTAAAAAAAGAGCAGAAATGAGATTGCCAGCCAAACCAAATGCCGCAGTAAATAAGACGATAACCCCTTGAACGGGCTGAGGGGTAAATAAGTGGACTACGGCTTCTTGCAGTAAAAAGATCGAAACCGCTAGCAAAATGACGCTATTGATCAAGGCCGCCAGGATGCCAGCTCTTCGGTATCCAAAAGTTTTGCGTCGGTTTCGGGATCGGCCGGATAGTTTTTGTGCCACGGCGCTTAAAATCAGCGACAAAGAATCGCTGAGGTTGTGCAAAGCGTCTGACAAGAGGGCTAGACTGCCAGAAAGTACCCCGCCGATAACCTCTGCGGCGGTGATCCCTAAGTTGAGAGCGGTTGCGGCACTTAAGCGAAGCAGAGCTGAGCGTGAGTCGTTCTGGGGGTGCTGATGTTTCATGAAAAGCCACCTAAAATCTAAAGTATGAACGCTACAGAGCAAATGTCAATGCGGTGTAGGTTCGTTTAGGGTGAGGGCCCGGGGCACGGCGTGTTGTGGCCAGCCTTTGAGGGGGGGACCGTGGCCGACTCCGTCCCAAAGTCGCCACTCCGGTCCTTGTTCGGTTTGAAACTCTGCACAAACCCAAGCGGAAGTCCCAAAACTGGCGGGACCAAAGGCTAAGATTTGGAGTCCCGTATCCCAAAAACTGACCTTTCCCTTTTGCCAGCGCCAGGGTTGCAACCTCCCTGGGTGCTGGGGGTCTCGTTTTGCCAAGGCCCCGAATAGGATGGGTTGAAGGTCCGAAGCGGCTTGGGGGAATTTTGTCGTGGATGATTTTTGAGCGGGGGTCAGAACACCAAGAAACTCGGCAAAGTTTCCGTCTGAGGGAAGCTTTAAGGTCAGCCAGTGCCCCTGGTCAAACCAAAGGGTTTGTACGGGTTCCTGTGTCCCAGGGCCGCCACGACCTACAGCTTGAAAGCCTTTGGGTCCTGCCAGTACGTTGTTTAGGAGTCCCCGCCACCCCTCTGGCGCAGGGACCTGGTTGCCATTTACCCACAAAAACGGCTGGGCATTGAGCCAGCCCGAACCGTTTTGACGATACCCGACAGTGGCAACTTGGCCGTCAGGCCGCACGGCGACTCCAGTCAGGGTCACATTTGGTCCCCAGGCCCATTCGCGTGTGCCTTGAGACGAAACAACAAAAAGCTGAGGCCCCTGGGCGTTGTCCGTGACCAAGGCCGTATAAGCTCCCGAACTCTCCATGGCGACGAGGTCGTCAAAAACTCGAGGCTGGGGGTGGGGCCGCAAGTGAGTGGCCTCTGGCTCCAGAAGGGTTTTCCAAATCTTCCAACCTTGTGGAACCTTGACGGCACCCCACAATTCCACCGGGGCTTTTGAACCTTTAGGCGCCGGTAAGAGGCGGGCTCCCCAGAGCCGCCATGTTTGTCCGAGGGGGGTTAAATCGGTGACGGTCCCTTTGCTCCAACGAACAATTTGCCCTCCCGAAGCCGTACTGTCCCCCCATACGACAGGGGAGGCTTCGGGCTTCTGGGCCATCGCAATAGTCGCCACAGCAAGAAATACCAGCAAAAAGGCTGTTTTCATGGCAGTTTTTGGACCTCATCCCAGTCTTCTTTGAGTGTGCGCCAGATTTCTGGGGTGCCGGCCAGAATGGTGGTTTTGGCATGGGGAAGGGGCTTCCCCTCGCCATCGGTGACGACCACCCCCGCCTGACGAGCGATGAATTCCCCTGCGGCAAAGTCCCAGGCATTCAAGCCAATTTCAAAGTAACCGTCGGCGCGACCTGCGGCGAGGTAGCATAAATCCAAGGCGGCTGAACCCAGGCGACGTAGCCCCATAAAACCCCGATGATACCAACGGCGGATCATGCTTAAGGTTTGATCTATATTTTTTCCGCGATCGTAGTAGAAACCGGTAATCATTAAGGCTTCGTCAAAGCTGGTGGCTCGGGGGCCTTGAAGCCGTTCGCCGTTTAAAAAGGCGCCACGGCCTTCGATAGCGGTAAAGGTTTCGCCTAGCACAGGGTTGGCTACCAAACCGACGACCGTTCGACCTTGGTAGACGGCCGCGATTGAAACACTAAAGTAGGCTAGCCCCCGGGCATAGTTGGTTGTGCCATCAATCGGGTCTACCAGCCATTCCCAGTCGCTGACTCGGCCGGCATTACCGGCTTCTTCGCCGCGAAAGTTGTGATCAGGAAAACGGTCTCGGATGACCGAAGCGATCCGCCGTTCTGCTTCTACATCTGCGGCTGTGACCAGGTCGTGGGGGTCTCCCTTGCTTCGTACTTGGGTGCCATTTTTCCACCCATCCATTTGAACATTTTGGGCCTCAAGGGCTGCTTGGTTGGCAATGGCAAGAATTTCGTCTAGAATGTCGTTTTGCATAATCTTGTTATAGCATGCCTCCGACTGTCTCGGCAGGGGGGTAAGGAGTGACCTGTTTTCATGTCTAAGATTGCCGCCCCGTCCTTTACATTACCCTTTGTTCGCCTTACTAGCCAACCGTATAAAAAGCACCCCGAAGATAAGCTTTATTGGGTCGATTTTGAGTTTGAGGGCTCTGAATTTCGTTTGGCCGACCTGGCTATCCTCGAAAGCGGTCGTTGGCTTGAAGTGCGGGCTGTCCATCGCGAGGCGGCAAAGCAAGCATTCCAGTTTAAAGGTGTTCCCGAAAAAGTCATGCAGGCGGGACGTCGACTCTACGACGCCACTTGGCCCGTAAGTTACGAACGCAAAGCGTATTTGGTACCTTTGGGGGCCCAAAATCGCCGTCTGAAAGAGACTGGGCTTAGGCTCAAAGGCGTGTTTTTTGACCCAGAAGGCGTAGCGGTTCAACTCAAATGGGTGGATGCCCCCTCAGGAAAATTTCTGGCCACGGTGAGTTCAGAACGAAAGTTTCCCTGTTTGATTGGCGCGACCTACCTTTTAGAAAATGACAAAGGGGAAACCCTTGAGACGGTGCTTTTGACAGCGGGAACGGTGACAGCCCGCGACCTTGCCGATTATTTGACCAAAACTTTTCGTTTTCCAGGTCAGCCCTCCACGAAAGCCCTTTATTCGGTCAACCTTCGTGTCAATGGTTGGACTGTGCTTCCCCCACCTCTGTGGGAGGAAGAATTTGAAGAAGCCGAAGGGGAACAAGGGGTGCGCGTGATGCGCAAGGCCTTTGACCACTTTACCAAAAAGATGCGTAATGCCTGCGCTCAACCGGGAGGTCTCGACGAGGCCGTCTTAAAGGAACGGATGTTGCTTCCTGACCCTGTGTTTCGGTATTTGGCCTTCAGGCTGGTCCAAAGCGGTCAGTTGAGAAAAAAAGACGATTGGTTTTTGCCCGTTGGTTCACCCGAAGCGTTTTTGTCTCCTTTAGCCAAAGGAATCCTTCGCCGCCTTGACGCCCAAGGGATTGCCGGAATGGACTTGTCCACCATGACCGACGATCTGCTCCGTTTGACACTGCTTCAACTCGTTCGGATGGATTTAGCCGTACTAACCGAATCCCCTTGGGTTTATGGGCTCGAAGCCTGGGCGGAAATTCGTCACCGGCTCTGTGGTCCAGGCCGCTTAGGCACAGCCTGGAAGATCGTCGAAGTCAAAGAGGTGTTGGGGTGCTCGCGCAAGCCTCTCCTTGGGGTCCTCAATCAATTAGAGGCTGAAGGTTATTTACAATGGCGCGAGGAAGCCCGCCACGTCATCAAAGAGGTAGACTCTACTCTTTCAAAAAATAGCGGCGTTGA
Organism: Spirochaetales bacterium; assembly: GCA_027451385.1. Lineage (GTDB taxonomy): Bacteria > Spirochaetota > Spirochaetia > JABEVK01 > JABEVK01 > JABEVK01. Next base: position 23,981 of record DAIDJJ010000020.1, read on the forward strand.
AGCTCCATAAGATGGGCAAAGTCTAGCGGCTGGCAATATTGGGGGCCGTTGGGGGCCCCATCTTCTCCGGGTAAGTTTAAACTGCCATTTCCTAAAAGGGATTCCCAGGCACCAAGGAGTTTTTCTTGTTCCTCGGAGGGGGCTTCCCAGAGCTCGTCGAGAGCTTTTAAGGCTTCTTGACCCTGTTCTGTTGCCTTTTGCCATAACTCTTCAACACTTTCCGTCCTTTCTTTTCCTGTTACCGGATGCCGCCAGATCCTATGTTGACGGTTAAGGTAGTCAGCTGGTGGCAAAATGACAGGATGGAAAAAGGCTATGCGAGGCGGCGTCGCAGAGTTTTGTGCTTCTGCGGCACGGTCACTTATCGCGGCTTCCCGGGCCGCTTGCTCATCGCGGGGATCGGTGTGCTGTAAGAAGCCTACCGTGTCCGCTAAGGCATTGCGGACTCGCGGAGGAATATCTTCTAAGCCGTAGGGTCCGGGGTAGGTTCTCCAGAGGCTTTGAGACATAGCCGCCCAAAAGTCTTGAGAAAAACTTTCTGGTGAGGCGAGTTCTGACATCCAGCTACAGTGAAATAGATTCTCGTGCTTTTGGCTTTCATAAAGCAAAACGTCTAAGATGCGTTCAAAAAAAGCATGGGAACGGGCTAAGATGCGGGTAGACGGGTCAGCTGGTTCTCGCCAGCCCGCGTGCCAGACCACGAAGGGGTGCAATTCCCGATCTAAAAACGCGTGCACCGACCAACCTGCTAAAAAACTATAGGCGGGATGGGTTGTCGTCCACCCTAAGCGTAGGCCTTGCCGTGCCAGTTCGGTGCAAAACTTTCCCCAGCCACTGCGATGAAGACGAGTCCCATAGACCAAACCCGAAGGTCTTGTTCTCTGATTGTGATAAAAAATATCCGGCCCTTGACAACCGAGGAAAAACGCACCACGAGAAACTGAATTTTGCTTGGCTTCCGGCAAAACTTTTAAGCAGGTCAAGCCATGAAGAATATGAGAAATCTGAGACGGCATGGGGCTAATGTAGCGCGAAAAGACTGTTTTGGGCACATGAAAAGAAAAAAAACTGGAAACTACTGGACATTTTTTTAGGGCTATGTTAAAAACACCCCTGCTATCGCCGCTGTAGCTCA
>DAIDJJ010000021.1:0-25003 GCA_027451385.1 Spirochaetales bacterium
AGGATCTAGAAAACCTTCTCGAAGGTATTTCAATTCTTTGGACTTAGAATAGTCCGTCAAACGTTTGACCATACCATGACTACAAGCGGCGATGACAACTGCGTCGAGTGCGTGATGACGGTCACTTTCCTCACGGATTTTGAGTAGACCCCAATGCGCCCGCAGAAATGCCGTGAGCTGACCACTCAGAACCACACATCTTTGTGCGTTGCTAGTTTCAACTAGTTGCAGATATTGTTCAACAAAATTCTTAAAGAATTTGCAAATGTATCGTGTATCGTTCAGATTACGGTTTTTAAACCCCTCAGATTCCTCTTTACCATAGTTTTTTCTCAGTAGTCGGTTACGTTTGGCTTCACGGTATTTCTTGTTACTGTTAACCCATGCTTTAAAATTTGACCAGAGATCGCCATCTTCACCACCAATGCTGGTTAAGTATTCAAATACGGTTCTGTTTCCCTTGTTTTGGTTACATGATGCATGAACAAGGACTTTATTATTTCGGCTATCATCGAAACTTCGCGAATAAGGAATGGCATGGTCTATCTGAACATAATTATCGTCGTTTAACATTCGACCAACATCTATCCTCTTTTGGCAGTAGGGACACTGATCATCCTGCTCTCGAAATAAAAGGTATTTTTCAAATTCATTTCTCTTTGGGTATCTTCCAAAGATCTCTTTAAATTTGTCTCGTAAGACATCATTGCGATGACGGTATTCTTCCTGGTCCTTTTGAATTGACCGACGTTCGTCTAGGGGGCGTGATAAGTCCCTTGCCATTTCGATATGAACCGAAAAAGGAGAACCATATTCTCGTACCAGTGCGTTAAGTACCTTTCGAGCTTGATTCAGTGACCGCAACACAACCGGATTACGAGGTGCATTCAACTCATCGTTGAATATCATACGTCCCGTTTTATCACGCCCAGAGTAAAGTGGTGGTAGATACTTGTAATCACCGCGTCCAGCGATAAATATCTGGCTATGGTGGCCGTACTCGGGGATTTCTGCTACAGCTTCATCATAACGTTTACCTTGTTCCATTAGCGGTACAATTTTTCGAAGAGCCTTAAGCGACAGACTGCCAAATTTGTCAAAATTGAGTTCAAGAAGGGCTTCAATCATGGTGCTCCCACCAGGAAGAGCTAATTTACCCAGTTGAGAACGAATTTCTTCATCTTCCTTGTAAACACTAAGCACCCAAGCGATGTTATCGAGTTGCTCAGGGTTGCCAGCCAAAGCATCTTGTGACATTTGTCGCCACTCAGCTTCAAGGTTCTTCTTTTTCAAGTGAAGGCGTAATTCGTGCCACGCCGATAATTTCACCAGTATGGACTCTTCAGGGTCTTTAGATTTTTCATCCTCTTTTTGCTGGGCACTTGGATATGACATTCCAGCAAAACGAAAGTTTTCAGTTATGAACCCGGCTTTGTGTAATTCCACACGTAGGTTTTTGTAGGTGAATTTTTCTCCAGCGTTATAAGGTAGCATGCTAGCAAATTCAAGTTCTTTCAAGTAAAGAGATCTCAATTCGCCATTTGCTATTATTTTCAGGTTGTTCAACCTTGTTAGCCACATATGTCGCTCGGCGGTAAAGCTTGCTTTAGGGGCTCGGTACTCACCTTTTCCATCAGGTCCACCATTTCGTTCAAATGTGCATCGTCCTATTCGATCAAGCATCTGTTGCCCACTGAGTGCAGGTTTTTGTTCCCAGAAAAGCCCACTGCGGCAGTCGCCAGTTCCGCGAATCGATGTTTCCAGTTCGACGGTGGTATATGTGTTTCCCAATTGACGCTGTATCTCGAAGAGCTTTTTCAGCTCTTCGTCAAGAAGTACACGTGATAATGCTTTTTCGTAACTGCCCGCTTTATTCCGTTGCGAATATGGGAACTCCGCCAGAACCATTTCAGCAACAGTCCGGTAGTGCTTGCCGTCCATCAGTTTCTTAGTAGCGGCAAGTCCTTTCTTGACTTTGCCGCCTTCATCTTTATCATCGGCTTTGACCTCATCAGCCTTGTTAAACCAATGGAAACCGCGATGTTTACAAAGATGATAAATTACTCTTGCCCATTCCAAAGGTTCCAGTTTTCTGTCGAGTGCAGCTTTGCGAAGCTCCCACGTCGAATCCTTAAAGTGAGGCACGGTTTTAAAATAGTTTACATCTTCAATGGCACCTATGCGCTTGAGCAGTCGCGCAAGCTTAGTCAACCTCCATGCTCGGCGTGCTAACCGCCTCCTTACTAACCTTGCGTTCCGTCGTTGTAAGTTGAGAGATTCACCTTTGTCTGCTGTTTCGGCTTTATCAAACACCCGTACACCTAAATCCACAATATGGTTTTCGGCCAACACAGCCCAACCAACCGAAGCGATTCCGATATCAAATCCAAAAATCAATTTTTCTTCTTGCATCACATGCCCATCCATTGTATATTCAAATTGCTTGTAGCACAGCGGGGTGAGAGCCGTTACTACAATAAGTCCCTTCGGGGACGTATCCGGCCGTCGTGGCAACACGGCGGTCTTTTTTTATACTATTTATTCTATTTATTTGTACCGATTTGTCAAAGATTCGTATCACAAACAATAACTGAAAACATTTTCTCACAAAATCTAATTAATTGAGTTCATTCCTTGCAGTCTCCCCTTCCCCATTACTTCTACATTTTCGCCCTCGAGATCCTTGTAGTGCCGCTCTACCTCACCTACAAAACGAAAGCTTTCCACATAAGGTAGGGCTTGTGGACAGTGTGTGGCTTTCTTCATAGCAACTTCGCCAAGTGTAATCCTAGTGCCGGACAAAATTTGTCCAAAAAGCAAAAAAGGGTTCGAAATTGGCGTCTTGTTGAGAATTATAAGAGACATTCGCTATGTCTGCAAGGAAATTATTTAGAATATTAATTATTCTATGAGTCGAATCTTGACATAAACAATTTAGATGAATTAAAAAAGATTAAGCTCCGCTCCCACCTCAGAACGACTAAATGTAGGTCTGCAGTGCGTAGGCCCAGCTTGAGTACAAACCTCACTGGGCTCAACGGAGCTTTAAATCCCTTGGAATTTAACTCAATGCCTATGTCGGGGAAGTCTCACAGAATACAAAACAGCAAAAACACACATAAGAAAAATACGAGTTCCTTCATTCCGGATCGGCTCCAGAAAAAAAGCCATGTCTCCACAGGTATCCCAACTTGTCACTTTCAGCAATATAGGTAGCGAACTGTTTTTGTGAATACTTAAGTTAATGGGTTGTCATTGGCGACAATGCAGTCAGGATGAAAATTGGGTCTACTCGAGGCTGGTTTTTGGTCGTCAAAGGTTTTCCAAATGCTGATGAAAGGTTTCCAACCGGGAGGAAATATCTTGTTTTAACCATAGTAGCAGGACAGTTTTTGACGCCGCTTGTGGCACACGTTGCTTAAAATGTTAGATTTTCACGCCGTAACCAACCAGCAATTCCACGAGTTCACGAACACTTGTGTTAGAGATAACCCAAATCCGATCTGAAAGAATTTCGCCGTAGTCGTGCGCGATTTTGTTTCGCATACCAATAATTCTGGACCAGGCAATCTTTGACATCGATTCCTGTGTGCTCAATGAAACATGATTTGCTGCCTCACCGATGATTTCTATGAGACGTTCAATTGCCAACCGCTTGACCCGATTCTTGATAAAACTTTCGTAGGACTCACCGGAAATCAGTTCAACGGTTTCTCTGGAATACTGCAACATGTCGATCAAGTAAGACCTTTCCCGGTCGTCAAGCGACATAGAGAATCTCTTTCGATTCCAAAATGGACTTTCTTCGGATCGGGTTCCGTAGACCATCAGGCTCTACCAAGTCCACTTTGCGCGAAAACTTGTTCTCAAAAAAATCCTGAATGTCCATCAAGTCAAAGAGTGAAATATCCTTTGACTCTTTGAAAACGATGATCAAGTCCACATCACTGTCCTCGTTGAAGTCATCGCGAATACTCGAGCCGAAAACAGAAAGTTCTTGTACCTTGTATTTGGAGACAATGGCATAAATAGTCTTTTCATCGATAGATATTCCATTTTTTTGCATCTTCTCGATTGCCGTCATCTTTGCCTCCAAATCTATTCTACAATCGAAGACTGGACAAAGCAAGAAGGGTGACTTTTCTGGGCTCAACGGAGCTTTAACTCCCTTGGAATTTCGCTCAATGCCGGTGTTGGCAACGGTGACGGTTGGCATTGTCACGTATAGCAAAATGAGATATAGTTACGTATGCGACTGATAAGCAGGAAGAAAGTTTCTGATTTCATTCTTGTTCATCCTGATTCGAGGGCTTCCTTAGAAAATTGGTTTCGAATTTTCAGTAAGTCTTCATATACGAGTTTCGTTGACCTTCGGACGACCTTTCCAAGTGCTGATCAAGTTGGTAAATTGACTGTTTTTAACATTGCTGGAAACAGCTTTAGATTAATAGCAGCAATTCATTACAACAGTCAGATTGTGTACATTCGTTACATTTTGACACATGCTGAGTATGACCGAAATAAATGGAGGGTAGAATAGTGCTTTCTGAGCTCGAAAAAGCCGTTCCGATTTGGCCACAACTAAGTTCTATCTTAGCCGTTCCACATGATCAAAAGAGCTATGATCATCTTGTTATGGTTTTAGATTCTCTGATTGATGAAGTTGGAAACAACGAAAGCCATGAGCTGGCTGGCTTAATGGAAGTTGTTGGAAATTTAATCGAGACCTATGAGAATTCTCAGTCAGTATTAAATTTAGGTGATCCCATTTCTGTTTTAAAAGAACTCATGAAAGAACACGGACTCAGCCAGAAGGATCTTGCGGATGTGGGGAGCCAAGGTGTTGTTTCCGAGATTCTGAACAGAAAGCGTGAACTGAACGTAAGACAGATTAAGTCGCTGGCCTCCCGCTTTGGTGTATCCCCGGCTGTCTTCATCCCTTGAACTTGTCGGTCATAAGTTTTCCTGAAGTGTTTCGAATTCTTGGAATCTATTGGCAGATCCAAGTTCTGATTTTCCAAGCCAATAACAAAAGAGGGGTGCCGGAATACGAAGCAACTGGTGGTCCATTAGACTACTATTCCACGTTATGAGTCCAAAATCGGAAATAGACCGCGTGATGACATATCCTTTCTGAATCCCTTTCGTCTCACAGAATTCTTTTAATCCCTTCAATTCCCCAAGTTCAGTTCTTTGTCCACGATATTTGACCTCAAAGGGAACAAACCTATTTTGAACTTCTGCGATTATATCAACTTCATGATCCTGTTTACCTCTCCAATAAGAAAAGTTAACATTAACTCCATAGTACCGGGTATACAAATGTTTAAAAACGGCAGTTTCAACGGCATTTCCCAATAAGGTATCATCCTCTATCAGGGTCTTCCCTTTAGATAGAACACTGGGACCAATGGCGGCATCCGCAAGATAGACTTTATGTTTTCCCCGGAGGACTTCTTTTCCATATCCGAAGGGAGGGAGTTTATGGATTAAATGGACAGCAGTCAGTAATTCTATAAAATTCAGGACAGTTGGCTTTTTTACCGACAAGTTGCTACACAGGGTTGTAATGTCAAGGATTCCTCCACCATGGAGGCATAGGTACAGGAAGGTGTGTTCCAATTCGACGATTAGCCTGACTCCAAAAAGAGCCGTCATATCTCTTTTTAATACCTTATCAACAATATCCTCCCGAAGAAGTTTCTGAGCCCATGCTGTGCTTGTGGCTGTGGCACACTGAGGGAATCCTCCTCGTTGAAGATATTCGTGAAATTGACCCACGAGATTTTCTGATACCTGAGACACCCGGGAAAATTCTCCCTGTGACCAATTAAACAGGGAAATCAAGCTGTTCACTTCGGGGAGTTTAGGCTCAGGATGACCTTGAATTTTTAAAAATTCATAAAAGGAAAGGGTCGCCAGTCGGATTGTATGCCAGCGCCCTACCCCGCTTTCCTGTCCTTCTAAAACCAAGGGTGTTGCCGAGCCGGTCAGGGCAATCCGGCGATCTTTTTGAAAATCCACCTGATGTTTTACCCACACCTGCCAATCTGTTAAGAACTGAATTTCATCAATAAACAGGAATTCTTGGCCTGGGCCGATGGGTTCAATCGCTCGCCACAATTGTAGAATGGCATCCAAACCGACTAATTTGAAAAGAGGATGGTCAAAAGTTATATAAACGATGTTTTGCGGTGGCACACCTTCAGAAATCAAGTCCTCAATAGCTTGGAGGAAGAGGGTCGTCTTACCGATTTGTCTTGCTCCACTCAAAAGAACAGCCCGTCTGGTAGGAGGATTTCGAATCCAGAGGCTCAATTCGGCGAAAGCCGCCCGGTGCCACCGGGGTATTTCATCAAGGGGAGTTCCCTGCCACCAAGGGTTCATTTGTCGCAAAATGGTAATAAGGTCCGATTCTGGCACAATCATAGAGTCATTTTACTTATTTATCATTTTTTAGTAAAGTATACTTTACTTAATATCAATCTTAAAAGCATCGGTGTGGCGATTATTTTGTTTGATCGGGTATGCCAAGTGCTAAACCTTCAACAGAAAGGTCCTCGTCGAGAGCATCCCAATGGAGTCCCCTACCACCACCAGAAATTTCGAAATTATTCCGATCCTCTTCAGTTGCTGCCAACAAACGAGGGTAAAAAGCCAACGGCACACCAATCTGGCGTCCGTCATCGAGTTGAACCCAAATGTTGTCTGTGTCGAACCATACGCGAATAGCAAGAAAATTTTTAGTTAAAGTACTCATTCCAAATCCTCCTACACTATTCCTTTTGAAACACAGAATTGGCGGGATAGCCCACACACCAAAGAGCAGTTTCATTGGGTCCAGATGTCATCTCTCACAAATGGGTTCACCAAGCTTACGCCTCGATACGTTTGGCCTGGATTCATATCTTCTGAAAATACGAATTCGCAGTTCGCTTTCTCAGCGGCTGCAATGATCAAAGAATCCCAAAACGTAAGCCTAGAAATTGTACTAATGTCGATTGCCTGTTCAATGAGTTCAAGATCATTATTTACTACTTCAAGGTTCCTAAAATTGTGAACGATGTTTTTGATGATAAAGGAATCAGCCTTCAACTTGGTTGAAGCGACAACATAAAACTCTTTGATGACCTGGGTCGAGATCACAGGTTGGTGAACCTCCACCAACCGTTTTAGGATTCTCCTGGCCTTATCTCGTTTTGCAGGATCACGTTGGTCTATCGAGTAGACGAACAAATTGGTATCAACGAAAACTTTAGACACGATAAAGTTCTTCCCTGTTCCAACGATCACCCGAAGAAGCAACATTTGCCTTGTCCATCAAAGAAAACGTATCGTCTAGCCATCTATTTTGTTTTTGAACAACAGTTTGTTCAATGAGCCGCCTGACCAAGACGTTAAAAGAGACATTGTGTTGGCGTGCGTACTCGCGCCCCGCCTGCAGGACATCTTCTTCAATCGAAAGGGTAATATTTTTCATTTGAACCTCACACATAGTATGTGTGCACAACTACAATTCGTCAAGTTTCAAACTTCGCACTCAAGGTTCATGCAGTTCCATGAAACCTTAAATCATCCACCAAGGTATGACAGAATTCTGAGCATCAAGCGGTAAATACTCCGTGGCACAGCAGACCACCCCGCCAGGGCCTATACTGTTTCCAGTCTTTTCTAAAACACGAAATGTTGCGATGTCGTTTTTGCCTGGGTTTCCTGTTTTTTTAATTTCGATGGGGTAGAGCTTTCCATCAACCTCCAAAAGCAAATCAATCTCCTGCTGGTCTTTGTCACGGTAATAAAACACAGGGGGGATTTTCCCGGCATTATACCAACTCTTTATAATCTCGCTCACCACAAAAGTCTCAAAAAATGCCCCCGAAGCTGCACCAGCTTCTAGAGTCTCAGGAGTAGACCATCGCGTCAAATAAGCGGAAAGGCCTGTATCTAAAAAATAGAGCTTGGGTGCTTTAATCATTCGGGTTAAGGTATTGTTATGCCAAGGTTCAACTAGGATAACGAGACCCGAAGATACGAGAAGTGAAAGCCATTTTTTTGCTGTCGGTTGACTGATCCCGATATCACGAGCCAGGTCTGCATACTGAAGCATTTTTCCACTTCTGGCAGCAGTTGCCGTTAAAAAACGTAAAAAAGCAAGCTCGTCGCCTACTTGCGACAAGCCCCCCCCTCGATGAATGGCCGAAAACACCTCCAGAAGACTCCCCTTCTCGGATTGTTTTCTTTTAGGGACTAAGACCTCTTTTGCCGGAAGAAAAGGGACATTTGGTCTACCATCGATCTCGGCTTGTGACAGACCCAAGAGGTGCACAATACCAAGTCTTCCCGCTAAAGACTCACTAACAGCATGCATTAGGTGAAACATTTGCGAACCGGTCAGCCAGTAATCCTGGGGCATACTGAATTTCGTCAATGATGACAGGAGGTTCGAAGCGCTGTAAGAAAAGTTCAGGCTCTTCAATGGCTAGACGTCTTAAAAGCGGATCATCCAGCGTAACGTAGGTTCGTTTTTCCGACCTGTCGAGGTCCCGTAACCAAAAGTACTGGAAAGGTTTTGGCTATGCTGAGGATCACGGGCTCGGCGGCACGAGTTATATACATGTCAGCAAACCTCGTCCAAATTAAAGTCTGATTTTATTATAGACGAAATTCTCTAAAAAATCATCAAGGTTACATCCTGTTGCCGATTCTTTGAAAGCAAATTCTGAGTTGACTACTAAACTTCGATACCTTACAATTCAGATTGAACATTGGTGGCCAGGTGGCTTTAAAGATTATGTGAACAAAATCCAGAATGGCGGAGTGGAAGTCCTCACGGACAACGCCGTTTTAGTGATCAATGTCGTTGTGGTTTGGGTTCAGTTTGGTATTTTAGCCTTCTTATCCTTAGCAACAAAAAATGTCGGTTTTGGCTTGGTCATGATCATCTTTAGTATCATCAACTGTGTCAGCCACATCAAAGTCGCCCTTGAACGCCGCACCTGGAACCCTGGTTTAGTCGTGGCTAGCATTCAGTTCGGTTTATCAATTATAGGGGCCGTCATTTTGACCATGGCTATGAACACTTCTGTTTGGGAGCCTGTCGAATGGTGGTTTGGTTCACTTCTCTATGCGGTGATTGTCCATGTCATCATGTTTAAAACTGCCATGAAACGACCCAAATGATTGGCTTTCGCCACCTCGTCTCTGCGAAAAAGGGCAATCTTGACAATCAAGTCTTGGGGTAACGGTTTATCTAAGGGGAACTGAATGGCACCTTTTGTAAACGTTAAACCAGTTAACTGATCTTTAAAGGCCTCGACACCCGATGAGGTGGGGTATAAGCCAATATGATTTTTCGAGGCCCCGTAATACACAAGATTTTGTTTCCAAAAAAGTGCCGGCATGCTGTAAGAGATTTTCTCTTGAGCTTCGGGGAGAGCTTTAACTAAGATATCCCTAAGCTCTTCGAGTCTCTCACGGTGCAATCCAGAAAACGAGGTGATATAGCTATCTATGGATTCACTCATGTTCCAATTCCAGCAAGAAACAAGGCCGTAACGTCCACAATCAACAAGACCACGGCAGAACCGCCATGAAGTATTGGTAGCATTTTATTCGGCTTCTTAGTCAGAAGGAGGATTAGTCCAGTCACAACTTGCGTGACCAAAGCCAGACCCATCACCGCAACAGCAATCCCTACTCCCGACCAGACCCTCGGCGTGAACAGAATCTGCATTAGGAAATAGTAGCCCATCGAAAACCACAAGAAAAAGAACAGGTGAAATCCAAGTTTCACTTTTCCGTAAGGTTTGGCCTTTCGTCCAAGAAAGGCACCGAGTATCATCGCCACGAGTAATATCCCCGCCTCAACGAGAAACGGAAGCTGTCCTTGTTTCATGTGGTTTTTTCCTTTTTAGGCTTTAATTCTAGCGGTCTTAAGGGCTGAAGTCCACCAAATCAGTTCATCGATCATCGTTGTTACGCTGTTGGAAATATTCGGAAGGTCTTCAATGGCCTTTCCTTGTTGCCAAACTCCAAAGAAGTCACTTCCGCCAATATGCACCGCATTTCTTGTAGGGTGAAGCTGTAATTCAATACAAATCATCCGTAAATGCTCAACAGCTCGGGCCCCGCCAACACTTCCATATCCGAAGAAGGCGGCCGCTTTGTGGTTCCATTCAGGGTAGGCAAAATCCATCGCGTTTTTTAAGGCCGCCGTGATGCTGTGGTTGTATTCAGCAACCAAGAAAATGTAGCCGTCGTATTCTGCAATCTTTTTCTGCCACTGTTGTCCCTTCGGATCTTGAGTAGGTGCCCACAAGTTCGAAGCCACTTCATTGAAAAAAGGAAGATGAAAATCGCGCAAATCCACAATTTCAAAAATGGCATCTGTTCGTTTTTGTGCGAGTTCCATAAGATACTTTGCCGGTTTGTCGGCAAAACGAGTGTCGCGAGTACTTGAAATAATTACGGCGATCTTGGGTACAGACATAGATTCTCCTTGAAGTTAAACTCTGTTCCCGATAAAATACTTAACAAAAACCTTAACGTCAATTTTTTTTCGATTGAAGCAGTCCGCTTTAAAATTTGACTCAAACCTTGATTTTTTATATACCTATCGGTATAATTCATTTTATGAAGGAAAATGCTGAACGCTTGCTGAAAGAAGCGGAACGACTTTTTGCTGAACGAGGACTTGAAGCAGTTGGCATACAAGAAATTGTCGAAAACTGCGACCTTACAAAACCAACTCTGTATTACTATTTCGGCAGTAGGGAAGGTCTTACACAAGTTCTTTTTCGACAAGGGTTCCTTCGGTTGAATTCCGCTCTCGACACCCAATCCGTCTATGAAGGCGACCTTCCTACTTATTTAAAACAGCAATGGAAACTTTGGTTTGGGGTTGTCGAAGCGATGCCAGATTTTTTCAGGGTTGCTTTATCAGCCCTTTACCTTCCCCCTGCCAACACCCACCAAGTCCAATTAAAACCCCACTGGGACCGACTTCACCATAGGTTTGAGGAGCTTTTTACGAAAGCAACTGTCCACTATGGCAATATGCGTGGAAGAGAGCACTTGTTGGCCTTTTCTTGGCTGGGACTTCTTCAGCACTGGACAGGGGCCTTTTTGAGGGAAGGAGGACTCGACCCACGTGTTGAAGACCCCATCCTTCGCCCTTTTTTATACGGCCTGTTCTCATAATTCCTGGGAGCAGAATGATTTTTTTTTGTATATGAATATACCTACCGGTATATATAAAGGAGAAAATAATGTCTTCCGAACACAATTCTTGGGTGAGGGATGCCCTCATCTACCATGTTTTTCCCCTGGGACTGTGTGGTGCCCCAGCCAGTTCTGAACCTAAGCAACCCAGCAGGTCCAGGATCAAAGCCCTACTCGATTGGAAAGCTCAAGCCGCCAGTCTCGGGTGCAACACACTTTTGCTAGGACCCTTTTGGGAATCGGTAAGTCATGGCTACGACATCACGGATTACAGAACGGTTGACCGAAGACTAGGCACAAAGGACGATTTAGCCTCGGTTCTCTCAGAGTGGAAAAATCAAGGGTTCCGTTTGGTCTTCGATGGCGTGTTCAATCACTGCGGAAGAGGATTTCCACCTTTTGTCGACTTGTGTCAGAAAGGTGAATCCAGCCCTTACGTGGACTGGTTTGACGGTGTCGACTTCTCGAAACGGAGTCCTTATGGTGATCCCTTCTCGTACAAAGGATGGAGTGGCCACTTCAACTTGGTCAAATTCCGCCTGAGTAACCCTGCATTACGCGAATACCTTTTTTCGTCAATCGCATCATGGATAGATGACTACGACATAGATGGCCTCAGGATCGATGCGGCAGATGTCATCGACAAGGATTTTCTTCGAGACCTAGTTCGTTTTTGTCGTAGCAAAAAACACGACTTCTGGTTTGTCGGCGAAGTTGTCCACGGCAACTACCGCGATTGGACAGATACAGGACTCGACTCGATCACCAATTACGAACTTTATAAAGGGCTTTGGTCTTCACATCATGACGGAAACTATTTTGAAATCGCTTGGTCCCTCAATCGGCAATTTGGTGAAGGGGGGGTGTACAATGGTCTTCGTCTCTACAACTTTGCTGAAAATCACGATGTCAATCGGGTAGCTTCTTTGGTCAACGAAGCGCACCTCTACCCTCTTCACCTTCTGCTGTTTACCATACCGGGTGTTCCCAGCCTTTACTATGGCGAAGAGGCGGCCTGGAAAGGAGTTAAAGCCAACGGTAGCGATGCACCGCTTAGGCCAGCCCTCCAACCAGACGACTTAAAAGAGGGTAGCCAACCCGATCTAGCTCATGCAATTCGTCACTTTCACGAACTAAGGCAGAAGGTTCCCGCTTTAAAAGGACTGGATTACCAAGCGGCCCACGTGGCTTCTCATCAATTTGCCTTTTGGCGAAGAGACAACCAAGGCCACAGGGCCTTAGTCGCTATCAACGCGGAAACAGAAAGAAAAGAAATTATCGTCGAGGCCCCCCAAGGAACTGTATGGGAGGACGCGCTCAACGGGGGAACCTGGCACAGTGACGGTAGACTCCATCTGGAACTTGACCCAATGTGGGGCCGAGTCCTTCATCCCGTTTCCCAAAACGGTTTTTAATAAGCTGGAGTTGTACCTGATTTTCTACTTTTTCTTCAACAACTTCGCGAAAGGATTATAAGTAGTCCCCTCAGTGTCTTCCATATACTTGGCGGTTGCGGCGTCTTCTTCTTGCGTGGTAGCAGGCTTAAGCGCCAGCCGCCGTCCGGCAACGTCTGCCGACAACACCTGAACTGACACCGTCTGGCCCACTTTGACGGGGACTTCGCCTGTAGCATAACGGCTGTCGGTGACAAATTCGGACACATGGATCAACCCATCCAACCCGGGTTCTAAGGTCACAAAAGCTCCATAGTTGGTCACCCGCGAAACCTTTCCCGAATGTTTAGAGCCTTCAGGGTAACGGGCGGTCACACTGTCCCAAGGGTCAGCCGTAAAATTCTTAGTGGACAAGGAGAGTTTTTCATTCACCCAATCCAACTTCAAAACGGCAGCTTCGACGACTTGCCCCACGGTAAACAGCTTGTGGGGGTCCTCAACCTTGGTCCGGCCCATTTCTGAGACCGGTAAAAGAGCCTGGACTCCGCCCAAGTCAACAAACACGCCAAAACTTTGAATCGACGTCACAGGCCCTTTGACGAGCATGCCCACTTGCAGGGTCTTTTTCAGCTCTTCAATTTTGTTTTGATGAATTTTCTCGTGGAGCACACGATTCGAGACGAGAATCTTTCGCCCTTCGTCTTTATATTCTTGAACCTCGAAAGTTAAAACTTTTCCGACAACCTCGTGGGAATCTTCAACCCGATGGGAACCCATCTGGGAATAGGGGCAGAAGGCTTTAAACGCCCCGATTTTGATCTCGTAACCGCCTTTAATTTCTTTTTCAACCAACCCTTCTACCGGTATCTTTTCTTGAAAGGCACGTTCGAGAAGTTCTGTTCCCGCTGATTCGGCATTGATCTTTGAAGTAAAGTACATTTCACCCGAGTCAGCTCGCAAAAAGTACACTTTGAGCTTGTCGCCCACCCGAGCACGCAACTGGCCGTCTTTGTCTTTTAACTCATCCAACGCCAAGATGCCTTCGCTTTTTCCGTTCAACTGCAAAAACGCGTAGTCTTTCGACAGCGACAATATCGTCGTCTCGACGGGCTGTCCTGGCTGATAGGTTTCGACTCGGGTCAAACTTTGTTCGAACAGAGTGGCAAAATCCGACGAAGCGGAGGTGGTAGACTTTACTTTCATCCTGATCCTCTTAATATGAGTTATTATAGCAGAAAGGTTGCTCTTCATGGAACATTGGGATCACGCGGTTCAACACTTATCTTTAGACTCTGGCTTAGCCGTCCTTTTGGAAAAATACCCAGAACGCCTGACCGCCACCAGCGATGCCTTTCGCACCTTGGCCAACGCCATCGTGGGTCAGCAAATTTCGGTCAAAGCTGGGGATGCCATTTGGAACCGCCTTCAAGCTGGGTTGGGAATCCAGCCGGAAACCCTGGCCACAGCCAGCCTCGACACCTTGCGGAGCTTTGGCCTTTCGTCGCGCAAAGCTGAATACTTACAAGGTCTAGCCCAAGCCTTTCTGACCCAGAAGGTTCAACCAAAACTCTGGCCCCAAAGGAGCGACGAAGAAGTGATTCAAGAATTGATTAGTCTGAGGGGAATTGGCCGGTGGACCGCAGAAATGCTGTTAATATTCCACCTGAATCGACCGGATGTTTTACCTTTGGATGATATAGCCTTGGTCAGAGCGGCGGCCCAGCATTTTGGTTGGCCGCAAGACTCTGACGCGTCTCGTCGTTTGGCAGAACGGGCCCAAGCGTGGCGTCCCTGGAGGACAGTAGCAACCTGGATTTTGTGGCGGACTCAAGATCAAGAGCCCGTGCAATACTAAGAACAGCCTGAGACCAGCCCACGTGTCTGGCAATTTTTCATGGCGAATAATGACAAGTTCACTTGACCAAATGGTAAAGTGAGATAAATATAGAAATGAAAGCATTCTTACTTGTCAAGATTTTAACGGGAGCGTACAAATGAATGAAAGACAAGTTAAGTTTATTTTCAAGAAGCCAGAAGATCATCAAGTAAAATATGTGAATGGGGCTCAAGGTGGAGTAACTTTACAGGGTGAAATTGTCATAAACTTTTTTACAGAACATCCCATTCTACCTGAATCGCAAACTTTATATTTTTCAGAAAATAATGATCCAAAACAGACGAATATTACACCTCCCGATTTAGATGGATTAGCAGCGAGAGATGTTCATTCAAGCATAATTATGTCATTGCATACAGCAAAAAGCATTAATAATTGGTTAGCATCCATTATTAATAAGTTGGAATCTATTCAAGGAAATTAGAATGACTTCATTAGTTGAAGATACAAATACTGGCAAGGGCTTCAAAACAATAGACATTCCAGACTTAAATACCTACGATTATTTTAAAAAAAACAAGGAGCTATTTAATCATCAAAGCATGATCCATACAACATACTCTTTTTCCATACTGAACCATATTCAAGAATTCGAGTCTTTTGATCCCAACTTCTCAAATGAAAATTCCAAAAACAAGGAATCCTCCTTAATTGATACCGTCCTATTATTTTCAGAACAAGCTTTAGCTGAGGACTGGGAGAGACCAGAAGAAGATGAAGCTTGGAACAATTTATGAAAGGAAGTGTTGTTTTAGTTCCCTTCCCCTTCAGTAATCTGGCTGAGAGCAAAAAACGACCGGTTTTAGTTTTAGAAAAATGTGAAGCTGTTGTTCTAACTGACAAGGTACAAGGTGCTGTTGTTTGTCAAATAACGTCTCAAGATTATCATAGCAACGGAATTAAGATAACTAATGCTGATTTTGAATCTGGGTCACTTGATAAAATAAGTTATGTTGTACCTTCCATGATTTTTACAATTAAAACAGAATTGATATTAAGACATCTTGCAAAACTAAAAAAAGACAAGCATAGCGAGATTGTTAATAAAATAATTGACTCTATTAAAATCTAGCCTACAAAGGCGTAAGTCCTTACACTGTAAGGATGAGACCAGCCCGGCTCGAACGGGCGACCTACGGCTTAGAAGGCCGTTGCTCTATCCAGCTGAGCTATGGTCCCAATGTATCGGGTTGGCCGGATTTGAACCGGCGAAATCTTGCTCCCAAAGCAAGCGTCGTAGACCGCTGGACCACAACCCGTATCTTGGGCATCATAATGAACATGGAAGATGACTGTCAACCCAATCCCGCAACAAATCAAATCGTCTCGATCCTTATAGAGCTGTATCCCGATACCTCTTCGTTTTTGACCTACCGGACTCCCTTCGAGTTATTGATCGCGGTGATTCTTTCGGCACAGTGCACCGACGCCATGGTGAATGAGGTGACCCCTGGTCTCTTTCGGGCCTACCCTACCCCCTCAGCTTTGGCAGCCGCCCCTCTCCCCAGTCTCGAAAAACTTCTGTACTCCACCGGCTTCTACAAAGCCAAAGCGCAATATGTCAAAGAAACCTCACGAATTGTCAGCGAGCGCTATCACAACGAGCTTCCTTTCGACATGGACGAACTGACCGCCCTGCCCGGCGTAGGACGCAAAACGGCCAACGTCCTGCGCGGCCATTTAGCCGGTCTTCCGGCGGTGATCGTCGACACCCACTTTAAACGTGTCGTTCGCCGCTTAGGCTTAACCGACGAACAAGAACCCGAAAAGATCGAGCGAGCCCTGCAAACTCTGATTCCCGAGGAACTCCAATTTCGGTTTTCCATGGCCGCCAACCGTCATGGACGGGTCTTATGCACCGCCCGTAATCCCCAATGCCCCCTCTGCCCCTTATCCCGGCAGTGTCCCTCCAGTTCTTAACCTTCCCTCTAGTTCTTAAGGTCCCTTTTGCAAGGAGTTTTTTGAAGTCAACCTCTGCTTTTCGCCTTTTCTTCAGTATAGCGAACTAGTTGGAGGACCAGATGAAAAACTTGGGATTATTATGCCTAACCGGGTTGACGATTTTTTTGGCTCAACCTTTTGCCGAGAACCTAAGCCCCCCTTCGTTGAATCTTATCAATCAAACGGGGCTTAGCTTTACCGTTTTAGAGGTAGCCCCTGCCGGGCCACAGGCCAACGCTTCCGAACCGTGGGGCGACAACCTTCTCCTTCAAGAGTGGAACGACGGCGAGCAAATCACCTTGAACTTGCCGCCCGCGGCCTATTGGGATTTTCATGCCGAGGGAACCTTCCCGTCTGGCGACCCATTGGAGTTAGACTTCCTCTGCCCGGCCGATCACAGCGGTAAAACAGGAATCTTGCTGTACCGTTTGGGCCGTGGTGAAGTCCAGCTTCTTGACACCACTAGCCCCCGCCTCTAAGCTGAACCTCATGCGCCTTTGGACCGTGTTTGCCGTTTGGTTCGCGTTCTGTGGAAGTTTCTCGACGCTGTCGGCTCAAGCTTTGCCGCCTCTGGCCGACCCCAATACCTACCGAATCGTCTGGATTGTCGATCCCCCAGAGGCTCAAAAGCGCTTGGACCAGGTTCAAGAACGCTTAGGTCGTCCACCTGTGCTGTTCGTGCGGGTGTTTACCCTCCAGCTGTCAGGCTCGTACCAACAGATCGACCTCAAACCCACCCCACAAGGCTTGTGGGAAGCCCAACTGGTGCGTCCCCTCACCGCACCTAACCCCGCCATCCCCCCCACCCTCTTTCGGGTGGTTCCTGTCGAAGGTGCGGGCCCCGAAACCCTTCGGCTGTGCCGTATTTTACAACGGGAATGGGCCGCAGAATCCCCCTTTCCGGCCATCACCGAAGCACCAGCCTTTGACCAACCTGGCCTTGACCCCCGCTACGATAAAACCACACACACCTTGACAATCCGTTTTCCGGGAGGCTGACATGTATGACTTCAATGCCCGAGTAGACCGTTCTGGCGTTCACTCACTCAAATGGGACAATCCTCATAACGAGCCAGGTAAAGAGGATATCCTGCCACTCTGGGTGGCCGACATGGACTTTGAAGCTCTGCCCGAGATTCAAGAAGCCCTTCACCAACGGCTCAAAACTCCCATCTTTGGGTACATGAAGTTTCCGGCGGGTTACTTCGAGGCCATTCTCAACTGGCACGAAAGCCGGTACCACCGTACCCTAACCCGCGACATGCTTATCCCTATTCCTTCGGTGTTGCATGGGTTGTCGATGGCGATTCGTGCGTTTAGTGCCCCTGGGGAGGGAGTTTTAGTTCAGCCCCCGGTCTATACGCCGTTTTTTCGAGTCGTGACACTCAATCAAAGGCAGGTTGTCGAAGCCCCGCTTCTTGAACCCCAAGCCCCTGGACAACCTTGGCGCTTTGACCCCAAGACCACCCGGGCCAAGCTTTTAGCCAGCCGTGAGGCGGGTATTCCCGTCAAGCTTTGGTTATTTTGTTCCCCCCAAAACCCTACGGGCCGGGTCTGGACTCCAGAAGAACTGGAAAGTGTCGCCTCTCTGGCCGAAGAATTTCAGCTTTTGGTGCTCTCAGACGAAATTCACGCAGACCTAGTTAACCCCCAAGTGAACTTTACTAGTGCCTTAGACCTCCCGAACTTAGCAGAACGAACCTTGGTCGTCTCCGGCCCCAACAAAACCTTCAATATGGCCGGGTTGGCCATCGCTCATGCCTTTACCCGCAACCCCGACCTGGCGGCCAAGTTTCGCCGAGCTGTCGAAGCAGACTTCTACAATGAGCCTCATGTGTTATCTATCGAAGCCGCTTGGGCCGCTTATCGTCACGGTCAGCGCTGGGTACAAGAGTTATTAGAACACCTCGCGGGCAATCATGCCTTCCTTTGCCAACGCCTAGCCCGCTGGTCGCCTGCTTTGAGTGTTTGCCCTTGGGAAGGTACTTACTTAGCTTGGGTGGATGCACGCCCCTTGTTAGCCCAGCGAAACTATCGCGATGTGGCACAGTTAACAGAAGCTTGGGAAGTCTCGGGTCGGGTCAAAATCACCGCCGGCTCGATTTACAAAACTGGCGGTGAAGGCTGGTTACGCTTTAATCTCGCCTGCCCACGTCCCCTACTCGAAGAGGCCTTGGATCGGGTGGAGCGATTCGAAAAGCTGACGTAAGACCAACTTTTTGGCCAACGTTAGGCCAACTTTTAGGGCAGTTTCAGTAAGGGGAACCCTTCGGGGGGTAAATCGACGGCCACCAAAAGGATATGGTCGGCTCGCCGTCCCGCTGGTTGCCCCAAGGGCCCTAGCCACGTTTGCCAGGGCACAGTTTTGGTCCCCGAAATCACTTTCAGGTGCAGGTTTCCGTCTTGACCCACCCAAGGAAACAAAATGGCTGGCTCTAAAAACCGAACAGCCCCGGCCATGCCTTGGTTGAGGTTTTGCTGATTGAGTCCAGCGAAATAAATGCGACCGGGGTGTTGCGCCGTTAAAAGTTCTAAGACGGGGCCTAAGTCATCGACATTAAACCCGGTCTGAGGTTCGGCGTCCAAGAACGGAACTTTTAAAACATCGGCCCCATCAGAAGTCAGTTTTCGGTCCGGTGCCAGCCCCTGGGCTAAGGTCAGGCCTAAGTTGCGAATCCAATCTAAAGATAACGAAGGGTCGTGGTCGGGACTATCGCCGGGAGCGGCAGGGGAATACCCCGGCAAGTGGCTTTGGGGTCTGAGTAAGTCTTGTACACTCGGGATCGGAAAGTTCCAAGCACGGCACAAGGAATCGGTGAGCCACGCCGTCGACCCCCAGGGGCCTAGGCCCCTTTCAGGGAGTTGATAGTTTTCAAGACTGGTCCAAAGTCCCCAAGGCTTGCCGGTAGCATCGGTACCCTGGGCATCACCGCGCGGGTCTGGAACCCATAGACCCCACCGCGTCTGGGGAATCTGAGATAGCGCATGCTCGACGAGGGTGGCAAAGTGTTCCACTTGTTCGTCGCCGGGGGTTCGCTGAGGGATCAACGCTGACCAGGGAACTTCTTGGGCCGTGGCCGACCACAGAGACTCTTCTGGGCTTCGCAAAATTTCGGCTAAAGAGGCAGGGATTTGCCACCCTCCCCAAACCAGACGTCCCGCCACAAAAAGGTCCATGCGGCTGGTGGGACCCCCATCTTTCGGTGTCAGTCTCACCCAGGTCCCCGTATCGGCAAAAAGGTCCCCCGAAGGTTCCACGGGGGCCGTTAAAAGGATACGGACTTCACGGATTCGGTCTAAACCATCCCGAAAAATGATCCAACAACCGGCCGAATAAGGTTGTCCAATATCCAATCGGAATTCCCACAAGGTTTGGTCTTCGGGGCCAGAGCGCACCTTACGAACCACAAAGGTCACACTCTTCCCCTCAAGAGGAGCCAATCTGAGGGTTACAGGCCGCAAATACGCAGCCGGGGTTAAAAACAATAAGTTTTGAACTTTGGGGTCAAGGCGATCGGCTAGCGTCGAAGGGATCAGGTGCGAACGGGTTTCCCCCCAGGGGTCCGCCGCTAAGGACGTTGCCGTAAGAGTGCCTATGGCCAAGAGTAGACCAAGGGTCCGCCTCCCCCTCCGAAGGTGTTTCATGAACCGCCTCGAACTTCTAACTCTAAGGGAATATGGGCAAACCCTAAATCGCGGCGAATGCGGTTGATGAGGTACTCCACCAACGAAGAGGGTGTATCTTTACCATGATTGCCAAACGCGATAAACTTGACCGGTAAGACGCTTACCTGCGTCAGGTAGCGGATTTTATACGTAACGCCTTTGATCTGCGGCGTGGGCAAATCGTCCATCCAGATTTTCAACATTTCGTTGAGCCGTGAGGTCTCTACCCGTTGGAGCAATTCCCGGTGTACTTGTCCCGCTGTCTTGAGCAGTTCACGTACCCCTTCTCCCGTTTTGGCCGAGACCGGAACGACAGGGGCAAAATCCAGAATGGGGAACAAGAACCGTACACGGTCTTGTACTGCCTCAAGCTGATTTTTCATGGGGGGTAAAAGATCCCACTTGTTCATCGCCAGGATCACACCCCGGCCTTCTTTGACAATTTGGTAAGCGATTTTTTTATCTTGGTCGGTGAGGCCTTCGCCAGCATCCATCAAAAGGATAACCACGTCCGATTCCGAGATCGTCTTCAGCGCGCGGTTGACCGAGTAATATTCCACATCTTCGACAACTTTTCCTTTGCGGCGAATTCCCGCCGTGTCCATGACGCGAAACCGGCGCCCTTGAAAGGTAAATCGTCCTTCGACGGGGTCGCGGGTGGTCCCCGGAATATCCGACACCAACGATAAATCTGTCCCCGTGAGCCGGTTCACGAGCGTCGACTTTCCGGCATTAGGTTTGCCTAGAATGGCGAGTTTGAGGTCAAGCAACTCTTCGAGGGGGACGTCCAACTCAGGCAGTCTGGAAAAAACCACCTGGGCGAGGTCATCGACACCTCGGCCGTGCGAGGCACTGAGGCAGAGATACTCCTCAAAGCCCAGCGAATAAAAATCACTCGCCAATAGGTCCTTTTCAGGAGAGTCCGCCTTGTTCAAAACCGCAATGATCTTTCGCCCCAAGGGCCGCAAGAGTTCGATGAACCCCAAATCTTCGGGGGAGAGGTGCCGAATGTCCAGCACCAGCAGGATCACCTCAGCCGACCGGGCCCGATCCAAGCTTCGTTGAGCAACGGCTCGGTCAAGTTCACCCCCTTCCGAGAGGTAACCACCGGTATCGATAAGCAGAGCCGCACGGTTATTCCAGCGCCATACGCCTTCGACAGGATCGCGGGTCACCCCGGGAGTCGGGTCAGTAATAGCCTGACGTCGCCCGACTAAACGGTTGAACAGCGTGGACTTACCCACGTTGGGCCGTCCGACCAACGCGACACGAGGGAGCTGAGGTACAGGGGAATCACTCAATTTCGGCAAACCTTCCTTGACTATAGGCCGAAAGGTAGGCTTCTACCTCTTCGACTCGGGGCAACTGAAGTACTTTTTCAGCCACCGCCTGCGCTTCTGTAATGGTCAAAGACCGCAGAACTTCTTTGACCCGGCTAAGACTTACCGTATTCATGCTAAACTCGTCCAGCCCCAGACCAGACAAAACCAATGCCGCTTTGGGGTCGCTAGCCATTTCACCGCACATCGCCACGGGAATCCCAGCCGCGTGGGCATTCGTGATCACAATCTTAATCAAGCGCAAGACCCCGGGGTGGAGAGGTTCGTACAACCCCGCGATCCGTTCATTCCCCCGATCGACCGCTAGGGTGTACTGGGTCAGATCGTTCGTTCCTATGGAAAAGAAATCGACCATACGGGCCAAATGATCTGACACCAAGGCTGCAGAGGGAACTTCGATCATCGTTCCGATGGGAATGTGGGGCACTGGGGTTCCTTCGGCTAAGAGTTCTTCGCGGACATCGTGGTAAACGGCCAGCACTTGTTCGAGTTCGCCTACCCCCGAAATCATGGGGAACATGATTTTCAAGTTGCCGTAGCAAGAGGCCCGCAACAAGGCCCGTAGCTGGGTCCGAAAAATCTGCTGATCGGCCAGACAGTAGCGCACAGCACGCCAACCCAAAAGCGGGTTACTTTCTTTAAACGGGTAGGCATCGGGAGCCAGTTTGTCCCCGCCCAAATCGAGGGTGCGAATCGTCACCGGGTTGTTCCCCATCCCCTCTAAAACTTGTTTGTAAGCTTGAAACTGGGTTTCTTCATTGACCAGAGCGCCATGCTGAATAAACAGAAACTCCGAGCGATAGAGGCCAATGCCCTGCACGCCGTGTTCGAGCACAGAGCTGACTTCTTCGGGGATCTCGATATTCGCTTTTAAAGTAAACGGTTTACCGTCACGCATCAGACAAGGCAGAGCTTCGACGGCCGCCATGTGGTGTCGGCGATGCAAAAGTTCTTTTTGTTTGAGGCGATACTCGTCCAAAAGCTCTTCGGTGGGGTTGATTAAAACCCGGCCTTGCTCACCATCGACAATCAACCAGTCGCCGGTTTTGACCTCTTTCGAAATTCGTCCCAAGCCTAAAACCGCAGGTATTTCAAAAGAGCGCGCCAAGATGGCGGTATGCGTGGTTTTTCCCCCGACGTCCATTGCTAAGCCTTGAATGAACTTTTTATTCATAGCCACTGCATCGCTGGGCATTAAGTTCGGTGCGACCAAGATAACTTCGTTTTTCAAATCGGCCAGTTGGGTTCGGGGGGTTTTTCCCAAAAGGTGTTGCATCACTCGGCGCGAAACATCGCGGATATCGAGAGTTCGCTCTTTTAAGTACACGTCCTCAACTGACCCCAGTTTGATGATGAGTTCATTCACAACGTCTTGAAGCACCCATTCGGCATTTTTTCGGGTTCGGGTAATGCGGACATCGACCTTGGCTTGAACTTCGGGGTCTCGGAGCATGAGGATATGCGTGGCAAGGAAACCATCGGGATCAGCGCCACCCCGGTTGAGGACGTCTTCCAGCTCCCGCACAGCCAGATCGACAGCGTGCCGATAACGGTTCATTTCATCGACAACATCCATTTCAAGGATGTTATATTCCGGAATATCCAGGTCGTCATCGTGGTAGAGGAACACACGACCAATGGCAAATCCGGGTGAGGCCGGCACGCCTCGCAACTCATTCATAGCCTATTATACTCAGAAGGTAAAATTCCTGTCAAACAAGAGATGCGCCTTGCCTTAGTTAGCCTTTCGCCTTGCCTTAGTTAGCCTTTCGCCTTGCCTTAGTTAGCCTTTCGCCTTGCCATAGTTAGCCTTTCGCCTTGCCTTAGCTGGGGCGGCCCGTTAAGATGTTTGTTATGGCAAAACAGCGCTTTCCTACCTGGGCCCTGGCTTGGCTAACCGCCTTAGTCCTCGCGGCGGCTATTTTTTTGGCCAACAAAGACGCTGTTGACCGGCTGATGGATGCCACAGGGCTCACGCATTGGCTTTACCCGGGGACGACCAGTCTCGCCCAAGTGGTGCGCCAAGATACGCATTTGGATCAACCCGCTCGAATTGTGCTCGATCAAGCTCCCGCCCAGCAGGTCTTGCCGTTGTCGGAACAGTCCCCTGCTGACCCGGCGTTGACTCAAACCCCTTTTTCGCCCCCCGCAATTGCTCCACCGAGCCCCTCGCCTGCATCGGCTATGACTTCGCCTATCCCAACACCCTCGCCCGTGACGAACTCTCCGACGCCCTCTCCAGGTCAAACCCAGGGTCAAACCAATGGCCAAAGTCTTTACTTTTTAAAAATGGGTCCTGATGGTCGCCTAGAACCGACACCGTACCAACGAGAACTGATTGCAGGGAGTACCCCTCTCACAGCGGTAATTCGCGGGTTGTTGATGGGCCCCACCATATTTGAGAAAAATGCAGGTGCCCTGAGCCTAATTCCCAATGGAACACAGTTACTCTCGGCCCGTGTCGAGAATGGAACCGCCTTCTTAAGTTTTAGTGAAGAGTTTACTCATAATAAAATGGATTTGGAGGGGTTTGCCGGTCAGTTGAAAGAACTCGTGTGGACCGCAACGCAGTTTCCCTCCGTCCAACGAGTACAATTTTTGGTCAATGGCCAGTACCGCGACAACTTGGGGATGGATGGCTTATCTATTGCGGTTCCCCTCAGCCGAGCCAGTTTTAACTAGGCCAGCTTTAATTAAGTTCCTTGGAGTGACTCTGACCAAGACTCAGCTTCAAGCCAGGCCAACAGTTCTTGGTTGCCTTTTCGTCCGCGGACGGGGCTAGGGAGTACCTGTCGAACCCGCACACCTTCTTCGGCGAGCCGGTTCACTAAGGTGCTCACGATCATTTCGATTGCTTCGGGAGGAACAATGCCGGCAAAGTCTGGCGGTGGGTTTTCCCATTCAAATTGAGGTTTAATGAGGGCTACCAAGAAATTTCCTTCCGTTAAGGCTAAAAGGTGCGCGGCGGCTCCTTTGAGCGAGCGAAAGGAAAGGTCTGCTGTTGCACCCCACGGCCGGGGTTCCAACCGAGTTACATCCATAATGTTGGTTTGTTCGTGGACCCGTACCCGTTCATTTTGTCGCAAACTCCAGTCTAGCTGGTTGGTACCGACATCGACGGCATGCACCAGTTTTGCCCCAGCTTGAAGTAAGGCGTCGGTAAAGCCCCCGGTGGAAGCCCCTGCATCCACCCAAATTCGGTCTGCGACAGGCACTTTCCAAGCCTCGAGTGCCGCTTGAAGTTTATAGCCACCACGACTTACAAATCGTTTGGCATCCAAAAGCACCTCGGCATCCAGGGGGACAGTTTGCTTCGGGTCGCGTAGGCGTTCGCCCTCGACCAGGGCATCACCACAGAGGATTTGGGCAAACAACCTCTCCCGAGCAATTTCAGGGTATAATTGGGCTAGGTGATCTAAAAGTCGCCTTTGTTTGGCCATCAGCCAACCTCGGGGTCCCAAGCTATGCGTTCACAACGTAGGGCGTGTCCCGACCCTGAGTCAACTTCAAGGCACAAACCACTAACCTGCCCTAGACCAGCGGCC
>DAIDJJ010000022.1:0-24938 GCA_027451385.1 Spirochaetales bacterium
CTATCCGTATGCTGGTTTGCTAGTATGCAACAGTTGTGGCGCGCATGTGAGGAGTAAAGGGGGATTTATGGCCATGGTTAAGCGGCCCGAAGCTTGGGGTTTATATGAGCCGCAGTTTGAAAAAGATTCCTGCGGTGTTGGTTTCTTAGCCCATATTAAGGGAAAACGGAGTCACAAGATCCTCGAAGACGCTTCGGGCATTCTCTGCCGTATGGATCATCGTGGGGCTCGTGGTGCAGAAATCAATACCGGGGACGGGGCGGGTATTCTGACCGCCCTTCCTGTGAAGTTTTTGACGAAAGTGGCAGCGTCTTCAGGCATAACTCTGGGGAAAGAAGGCTCTTGGGCAGCTGGTAACGTTTTTCTCCCCAAGAAAGAGCAAGAACGTGCCGCTTGTAAAAAGAAAATTGAAGAAATTGTGACGGCCAAGGGACAAAAGCTTTTAGGTTGGCGTCGGTTGCCCACCGTTTCAGAGGGCTTGGGGCCCACCGCTTTAGCCTCAGAACCTGTTGTTGAAACCGTCTTCATTGGAGCCTCCTCGGGTTTGTCTTCGGATGAATTTGATCGGAAGCTTTTTCTGATTCGAAAGATGGCTGTTCATGCTCTTCGCGGCCGTAGCGGCTTAGATGAAGATTCTTTCTTTTACGTTTGTTCACTGTCGACCCGAGTCATGGTGTACAAAGGAATGTTGACGCCAGATCAGGTGTGGAGCTATTACCAGAAAGATCTGTCAGACCCGGATTATGAGTCCCATTTGGCGATGGTTCATAGCCGGTTTTCTACGAACACGTTCCCCTCATGGGACCGCGCTCAACCCTTGCGCTACATGAGTCACAACGGGGAAATCAATACCCTACGCGGAAACGTCAACAAAATGTTTGCCCGTCAAGAATCTTTGGCAAGCGAGCTTTTTGGTTCCGAGTTGAAAGACGCCTTCCCGATTGTTGAGCCGGATTTGTCGGACTCAGGGTGTTTTGACAATGTTTTAGAACTTTTAACGTTATCAGGCCGCTCCTTGCCGGAATCTGTGATGATGATGATTCCCGAAGCCTGGCAAAATCATGGGGCCATGGAACCCGCCAAAAAAGCATTTTATAAATTCCATAGTGCCATGATGGAACCGTGGGATGGCCCGGCAAGTATTGCCTTTACCGATGGTCGGTATATTGGTGCTGTTCTGGACCGAAATGGTCTGCGGCCTAGCCGGTTTTATGTCACGAAAGATGATGTGGTCATCATGGCTAGTGAAGTGGGTGTTATTGAGGTGCCTGAAGCTCAGATCCGTCAAAAAGGGCGCCTTCAGCCTGGCAAGATGTTTTTAGTCAACTTTGAAGAGGGTCGTATTGTTGATGACCAAGAGCTAAAAACACAAATCGCTGGACAGAAGCCTTATGCCGAGTGGATCAAAGCCCAGGAAATCAAACTTTCGGATTTATCCTCCAAAGTAGAACCTCATGGGTATGACGAATCTACGGTAGATGTCCGTCGTCGTGCCTTCGGTTACACTTATGAGCATCAAGAAATGGTGCTCAAGCCCATGGTCGAGACGAGCCAAGAACCGTTAGGCTCGATGGGAAATGATGCTCCTTTGGCGGTTCTTTCTGAAAAGCCCCGCTTGCCTTATGAGTATTTTAAGCAGTTATTTGCTCAAGTTACGAACCCTCCGATTGACTCCATCCGCGAAGAAATTGTTATGAGTTTGGAGAGTTATATTGGTCCTGAAAAGAACCTTTTGACCACGACTCCAGAACACGCTCACCGTTTACTTCTTCCCAATCCCATTTTAACGAACGAACAAATGGCTGCCCTGAAGCACATCGACCGTAAGGGATGGAAAACCAAGGTTCTGGATGCCACCTTCTCTAAGTCAGAAGGTGAGACGGGTCTAGAAAAAGCCTTAGACCGTTTAGCGACAGAAGCTGAAAAAGCTTTGGAAGAAGGTTATGCCCTGATCGTCTTGTCAGATCGTGCTGTTTCAGCTGAGAGAGTACCGGTGTCAGCTTTACTCGCGGTGGGAACTGTTCATCATCACCTGATCCGTTTGGAACGTCGTAACCAGATCGGATTGTTGGTGGAGTCCGGAGAGCCCAGAGAAGTTCATCACTTTTGTTTGTTGACCGGCTATGGAGCCGACGCCGTGAACCCCTACTTGGCGTTCGAAGTCATGTGGCGTATGGCCCGCGATAATTTCTTCGATAAGCCCTATAGCGATGAAGAAATCGTGGCTCACTACCTTAAAGCTGTGGCCAAGGGCATGCGCAAGGTTTTCGGAAAGATGGGGATTTCGACTCTGGAATCGTACAAAGGTGCCCAAATTTTTGAAGCTGTGGGCTTAGATGAAGCCGTGGTTAAAAAATCCTTTGCCGGGACATCCAGCCGTATCAAAGGGGCCGGGTATGATGTATTGGGCCGTGAGGCTTTAGAACGTCATAAAATGGGGTGGACTGAAGGTAATGCTCCGGCTTATGACCGTTTTTATTCACCAGGAGATTATCACTACCGCTTTGGCGGTGAAAAGCACATGTGGGATCCCGAATCGATTGCCGACTTGCAACGAGCTGTTTGGCAACAAGATCCTGCGGCTTGGGCCCGTTTTAGTGCGCGACAAGCTGAGCGTTCCGCCCAACAAGCTACCTTGCATGGTCTTTTGACCTTTAAAAAAGGGAATCCCATTCCCTTATCAGAAGTTGAACCGGCTTCAGAAATTGTCAAACGCTTCGTGACGGGAGCCATGAGTTACGGATCCATTTCGAAAGAAGCCCATGAAACTTTGGCTATTGCTATGAATCGTCTTGGGGGGAAATCGAATACTGGTGAAGGTGGTGAAGATCCGGTTCGCTTTGAGCGTCTACCCAATGGAGATTCAAAGCGTTCTGCGATTAAGCAGGTGGCTTCAGGTCGCTTTGGAGTAACCATCCACTATTTGACCAATGCGGATGAAATCCAAATTAAAATGGCCCAGGGGGCAAAACCCGGTGAAGGGGGCGAATTGCCTGGCCATAAGGTCGATGAAACGATTGCCAAAACTCGTGGTTCGACACCTGGCGTTGGCTTAATCTCACCGCCTCCGCACCATGATATTTATTCTATCGAAGATTTAGCCCAATTAATTTTTGACCTGAAAAATGCCAATCCCAAAGCTCGTATCAGTGTGAAATTGGTTTCTGAGGTCGGGGTAGGGACGATTGCCGCCGGTGTGGCCAAAGGTCACGCCGATCATATCCTGGTTTCAGGACACGAAGGGGGAACAGGCGCTTCTCCGTTAACGGGTATCAAAAATGCCGGTCTTCCCTGGGAACTGGGCATTGCTGAAACGCACCAAACCCTAGTGATGAACGACTTGCGTTCTCGCGTACGGCTTCAAACCGACGGTCAATTGAAAAATGGTCGGGATGTGGTCATTGCAGCACTTTTAGGGGCAGAAGAAATGGGCTTTTCGACAGGTCCATTAATTACCTTAGGCTGTATCATGATGCGCAAGTGTCATAAAAATACTTGTCCAGTGGGTATTGCTACCCAAGACCCCGTGCTTCGGGCTCGTTTCCGAGGAAAACCAGAATACGTCGAAAGATTTTTTCACTATGTTGCCGAAGAAGCTCGTCAAATTATGGCCGATTTAGGGATTCGTACATTCAATGAATTGATTGGTCGTGTTGACCTTTTGGATACGGATCAGGCGGTGAAGCACGCGAAGAGTCAAAATCTTGATTTGAAGCCCTTATTAACCATGGCGAGAAAACCGTATCCTGAAGCTGGCGTTTATTGCACTCAAAAGCAGGATCATGGTTTGGATCACGTGCTGGATCGGACCCTTATTCAAGAGGCTACTGCCGCCCTTGAAAACAAAACTCCTGTAAAACTGAACCATAAAATCACCAACGTGGACCGTGCCTGTGGAACACTGCTCAGTCACGAGTTAACCCGTCGCTGGGGAGCTGCTGGATTGCCAGATCACTCGATTGAAGTTCAATTCCGAGGTCATGCAGGGCAAAGTTTTGGGGCTTGGTTGGCGCAAGGAATTACCTTCCGCTTGGAAGGTGACTCGAACGACTACGTGGGTAAAGGGTTGTCGGGCGGACGTTTAGTGATTGCCCCGCCGTCAGAAGCGACCTATAAACCGAGCGAAAATATCATTATCGGTAACGTAGCCTTTTATGGGGCAACGGCTGGGGAAGCCTTTATTCGCGGTGTCGCGGCCGAACGTTTCTGCGTACGCAACTCGGGAGCGACTGTGGTTGTCGAAGGCGTTGGGGACCATGGCTGTGAGTACATGACTAGGGGCACTGCTGTGATTCTGGGACCTACGGGGCGCAACTTCGCAGCAGGTATGTCCGGAGGCGTTGCCTACGTGTGGGATCCTCATGATAACCTGAAACATCAACTTAATGCTCAAATGGTTGAACTCGAAAAGCCTGGTGAAGAAGATTTTACCCTTCTCAAAGACTTGATTCAAAAGCATTATCAAAATACTGGCTCTGATGTCGCCGAAGGCTTGCTGTCGGCGTGGGAAAAATATCGGAGTGAATTCGTCACCGTCATGCCGACGGACTATAAAAAGGTTTTAGAGGCTCGTAAGGCCAAGACCGCGGAGGTGTCTCATGGGTAAGCCCACTGGCTTTTTGGAATTCGATAGACAAAAAGTTAAAGATCGCAATCCTCTAGAGCGGATGGGTGACTTTAAAGAATTCTTAGTTCCCTTAGCCGATCCGGAACGGCGTCAGCAGGGTTCGCGCTGTATGGACTGTGGGGTTCCCTTCTGTCATTCCAGTTACGGTTGTCCTGTGAATAACCTCATTCCAGAATGGAATGATCTGGTTTATCACAAGCAAGATTACGAAGCCTTCTTGAGACTTCGTAAGACAAACAACTTTCCTGAGTTTACGGGACGAGTTTGTCCGGCTCCTTGTGAAACAGCTTGTGTCTTAGGGATTACGTCTCCAGCCGTGACCATCAAGGATAACGAAGCTTGGATTATCGACAATGCTTGGGAAAAGGGTTGGATGAAGCCACGTCCTGTTCCTCAGAGAACAGGTAAACGTGTAGCGGTGATTGGCTCAGGTCCTTCAGGACTTTCCGCAGCCGATGAACTCAACCAAGCAGGTCATCAAGTCACCGTTTTTGAGCGAGCTGACCGAATTGGCGGATTGCTGATGTATGGAATTCCTAATATGAAGCTGGATAAAGGCTTGGTGGAACGACGTATTCAAGTGATGCGCGAAGAAGGCGTGGAATTCCGCGTCAATGCGGCTGTTGGAAAAAATATTGCCGCTTCTGATCTCGTCAAAGACTATGATGCCGTTCTTCTGGCGACGGGTGCGACCAAACCTCGCGATCTGTCTGTACCGGGGCGTGACCTCAAAGGCGTTCACTTTGCTATGGAATTTCTAGCAGCGAACACCAAGAGCCTGTTGGACTCAGAGCTTAAAGATGGAAAATACATCAATGCAAAGGGCAAAAAGGTCATCGTGATTGGGGGCGGAGATACCGGAAATGACTGTTTGGGAACTAGCCTGCGGCATGGTTGCTCTTCCTTAGTTAATTTTGAGTTGCTTCCGCAACCTTCTTCTGAAAGAACAGAAGAATTTCCTTGGCCAACCTATCCTCGTTTATATAAAGCCGATTATGGACATAACGAAGCCGTGGCTAAGTTTGGAAAAGACCCCCGTGTCTTTTCAATTGCAACCAAAGAATTTCTTGGGAACTCAGCCGGTGAATTGGTTGGCTTGAAAACCATTGATTTGAAGTGGGAAAAAGATGAGAAAGGTCAATGGAAAATGAGCGAGCTTCCTGGAACCGAAAAGACTTGGGAAGCCGATCTCGTTTTCTTAGCCTTAGGATTCTTAGGACCAGAAGATGATCTTTTAAAACAATTGGCCGTTGAGACCGATGCGCGTTCGAATGTTAAGGCGACGTATGGAAAGTTTTCTACCAATGTTCCCAAGGTTTTCAGCGCTGGGGATGCTCGACGTGGCCAGTCCTTGGTAGTTTGGGCAATCAATGAAGGGC
This sequence comes from Spirochaetales bacterium, assembly GCA_027451385.1. Lineage (GTDB taxonomy): Bacteria > Spirochaetota > Spirochaetia > JABEVK01 > JABEVK01 > JABEVK01. The sequence continues at coordinate 6,007 of DAIDJJ010000022.1, forward strand.
GTGGTGCGGCTCGTGAGATGGATCGCTTCCTGAAAAGCCAGTCCTAAGAGTATTGCTTGCTTTTATTCAAGGGATATGCTATATATCCTTTGAAATTTTATGAATTGAGGGATTTTATGTACGCGCTTGTTGAAATTAAGGGTCGTCAGTTCCGCGCCGAAAAAGGTGCTGTGCTTCAGATTGACCGGGTCGATGCTGAAAAAGGCACCGCTCTGGAGTTTGATTCGGTTCTTCTCGTAGGCGGAAACGGCGATGTTAAAGTCGGCGCTCCCTATGTGAAAGGTGCTAAAATTAAAACTGTGGTGGATTCCCAAATCCGCGACAAAAAAGTCTTGTCCTACAAAGTTAAAAGACGTAAATCTTTTCATAAATTGATTGGGCACAGACAACAATATACTTTGATTCGTGTGGACGATGTTATTGGTTAACTTGTGATCCTCGCTCAAGTGGATTTGTCTGCTGATTTGGTAGTCAAAAATATCACGTTGACGGGGCATGCAGGTTTTTCCTTAAAAGGTTCTGATATTGTTTGTGCAGGGGTTACGGTTCTTTTACGGACATTTGTCAGCTTGTTAAAAGCTGAGCCTTCTGTTGTTGTTAACTGGAAGAGGGAAAGTGAGGGTGACGTGGAATTCTCCGTGGATTCAGTCGCCGCACATTCTGATCGGTATCTGGGTTGGTGTTGGTTCTTTTTGCGAGGTCTAGAAGATTTAGCGAAAGAATTTCCTCAACATGTGAAATTGAATTACGGTCATTGGAAGGGGAGGTTGCTTCATGGCTCATAAAAAAGGCGGCGGAAGTTCAAAAAACGGACGCGATTCTAATCCGAAAATGCTCGGTGTTAAACGCTTTGGCGGCCAGCTTGTCTCTGCAGGTGAGATTTTAGTGCGTCAAAGAGGGACAAAGCTCCATGCTGGAGAAAATGTTGGTGTGGGACGTGATCATACCTTGTTTGCTTTAGTAGAAGGAAATGTGGCCTTTGGTGAACGACGAGGCAAAAAGCTTGTCACGATTGTTCCTTCAGCGAACTAAAGGCTAACTTGGAAGGGTTTGTTGACGAGACCATTATCGAGGTCTCGTCTGGTCATGGTGGAGCCGGTTCAGTCTCTTTTCGTCGAGAGAAGTTTGTGCCCTACGGCGGACCCGATGGTGGGGATGGCGGTCGTGGTGGTGACGTTATATTTCAAGTCAAACAAAATTTACGAACCTTAGCCCATTTGCGGATGAAAAGGCATTGGTTCGCCGGAAATGGTGGGCCTGGATTGGGAGAGCGCCGTCATGGTCGTGATGGTGACTCCATTTATATTCCGGTACCCCCTGGTACTCTCATTAAAGATGCTCAGACCGGTCAAGTCTTGCATGATTTTTCTTTAACAGAAGAAGTTCAATGGGTGTTTAAGACTGGAGGCCGTGGTGGTCAGGGGAATTGGCATTTTCGTTCTTCGCGCCATCAGGTCCCTCGCTTTGCTCAACCTGGAGAACCAGGTTCTCAAATCAAGTTAACTATTGAACTGAATATTATTGCTGATATTGGTTTTGTTGGTTTTCCGAATGCTGGTAAATCGACCTTGTTGTCCTTATTGACAAATGCCAACCCCAAAATTGCCCCTTATCCTTTTACAACAAAAATTCCGAATTTGGGTGTGATGCGGGTTTGGGATCGTGATTTGGTGTTGGCGGATATACCGGGAATTTTAGAGGGGGCTTCTCAAGGTTTAGGCCTGGGAATACAATTTTTAAAACATATTGCGCGAACAAAAGGTTTAGCGTTCTTAGTGGATTTATCAGAAGAGAATTTCTTAACTTCTTATCAAACCCTATGTCATGAACTAGAAGCTTTTAGTACGGATTTAGCTTCAAAACCTAGAGTTTTGATTGGTTCGAAAACAGATTTGGATGAATCAGGTGAACGATTAAACCAACTCAAAGAAAGCTTTCCTGAGTTAACTGTGTTGGGTGTGTCAAGTTTTGCTCGAGATAAGATTTCTCACATTCAAGAGGCCTTTTTCCGCCTAACTGAGGGAGGCAACGTCGAACCTTGAAGACGGCAATTCTTGGAGGTACGTTTAATCCCCCTCATTGGGGTCACTTGATGTTGGCGGAACTGGCTTTTTGTGAAGCTGGCTACGAGCAACTTTTATTTATCCCGACTCGTAAACCTGCCCATAAAGTTATTGCCGGAGCTACGGATGAACAACGCTTGAGCATGCTGAAATTAGCCTTAGCGGATTTTTCTGTACCAGGTCTCAAAATATCCATTGAAGATTGTGAGCTTTACCGTCCTGGGGTAAGTTATTCGATCGATACGATTGCCTGTGTGGAATCATTGTACCCCTTAGAAGGTAAGCCAGGGTTGCTTTTAGGGGATGATTTGTTTGAAACCTTTGATGAATGGAAAGATGCGGAAACGATTTCTCAAAAAGCCGAACTTTGGGTAGCAAGAAGAAAATTTCGTGATCCTTTACCTTCTCGTTTTCCTCATCATTACTTTAAAAATCCCATTGTCGGAGTTTCATCTTCAGAAATTCGCGAGCGCGTGGCGAAAGCTGAGGTTTGGAGAGCTTTACTTCCCCCAGCTGTAGCTCAGTTTGTCACAGAGCAGGGTTTATACCGTAGAGGGCCTCAGTGAAGAAACCCTTATTTCACCCTAGCCGTATTCTTGTTGCGTTAATTGCAAGTATAGCGATAGGTACTGGGGTTTTTGTTTTTTTTCAAATCAGAACTGATCCTGTTAAAGATACCTTGAATGATGGACAAAACTTAGTCGTTGATGTCATTGTGGTCCATGATAAAAAACCACTCTTTAATGAAGTAGTTTTTTATAATCCGCTATCCCGCAAAACTGCTTTTATGGATATTCCTCCCGAAACAGGTGGTCTTTTGCCGGCAGTTGGCAGAGTTGATGAGATTTCTGCTTTGTTTCAGCCTCAAAAGATGCGTCCTTACTTAGATCAATTAGGTTCTTGGCTGGGCACAAGCATTCCTTTTTATTTAATCCTCAATACCCATCAGTTAGCAAATACCGTGGATCTGGTTACCGGAATTGAGCTTTTTGTATCGGCTTCCGTGGAGTTGACTCAAACTGCACCTATGTACCTTTTACCCTCTGGCAATAACCTCTTGGATGGAACTAAAGTCACGCAATTTCTCTTAGCACCCCGAGACGGGGAAGATTCCGCAGATAGGGCCAATCGGTATCAAAGATTGATCCAGTCTTGGTTACGAAGACTAGGTGAAAAAGAAACTTTTCTTTTGCGTCCCAAGGTCTTTCCTTATTTATGGAAGAATGTTGATACCAATTTAGAAGATGTGGGGATGAAAACCTTGATTCAGGTATGCTCAACGGCAGATTGGGAGCGTACCACGATGCAGCGTGTGCTGGGGACTGATCGTGAGGTAGATAACAAAGTTCTGCTTTTTCCCCATTACAATGGCACCTTGCTGAAAGATAGCATTCGCCAAATTCTCGAAGTTTTACCACGAAAAGATAGTTCGGCCCTGTTACCTTCCTCGGTAACCGTTGAAATCTTAAATGGGACCAAACAACCTGGTTTAGCGACACGAACTTCCTTACTTCTGAAAAGTTTTGGATATAATGTCGTTGCTGTACGTAATGCGGATAACACCAATCAAGACTTTACCGTTCTGATGGATCGTAAAGGTACCGAAGAAGCTGCACGTAAAGTAGCGGATATCCTACAGTGCAAAAAAATTGTGAACTCGCAGGAAGTGGCTCCTGCGGATGCAGATGTAATTATTACCTTAGGGAAGGATTTTGATGGACGTTATGTTAGATAAAAATGACAAGACACAAGACAACTTGATTCAAGATTTAGGGAAATATCTGACCGACCTTAAAGCAAAGGATGTTTTAGCCTTGGATCTACGCGGATTATGCTCTTGGACAGATTGGTTTGTTTTGGCGACCTACAATAGTCAAGGTCATCTCAAAGGTTTGGTCGAAGAGTTAGATGTTTGGGCTGTTGCCCACGATATCCCTTCTGGCAGACCCAAGAAAAAACAAGTCAACGAATGGATGCTCATCGATTGGGATGACGTGGTTGTTCACCTTATGTCAGAAAAAGCACGCCTATACTATGAATTAGAAAAAATTTGGTTTAATGCCCAGGTAAAAAGTTTTAACGTTTAAAAAATAAGTTCAAAGAAAACTTAGCCGGAGAAAATAGTTCCTCCGGCCAATTCTCAAACTATCTAAAAAAAATCAGTTTTATTAGAAATCGTCGTATTCCAGATCGTCTTCCACATCATCATCGAAGTCGTCATCTTCTTCAAAATCTTCGTCATCATCGTCAAAATCATCTTCGTCTTCGAGATCATCATAGTCGTCATCTTCTTCGAAACCATCATCATCATCGAAGTCATCATCAAAGTCATCTTCGTAATCCGAGTCATAGTTGTCGAAATCTTCATCACTGAAGCGGTAATGTTTCATGGACGTATCCTTTTCTGAGGGGGATAGCGACGGAAGAAAGCGGCTCTCTTCGTCTGTATTGCGAAATCTAACGTGGGGTCCTTGGCCTGTCAATAGTGGAAAATTGCAAAAAAGTATTTGACACGATTTTAATATTCCGTATAATGTCCTTCGGTTTTAACGAACGAACTTTTGTCAGTCTATGGGTAAGAAAATTTGCAAACTTCCCTATGGCCGGTTTATAATTGACCTCAGAGCAGAAAATTGTTTCTGGAGGGCAAAATGACCATCACTGACATTAGAGTTCGCAAAGTGGCCGGAGAAGGTAAGCTGAAGGCCTACGTTACGGTAACTTTTGAAAACTGTTTTGTTGTGCACAACGTCAAGGTGATTCAAGGTGAAAGCGGTGTTTTTATCGCCATGCCAAGTCGAAGAACCAAAAGCGGTGAGTATAAAGATGTCGCCCATCCGATTAATTCGGATTTTAGGGCAACACTTCAGGAACAGATTTTAAAGGCTTATGAAACGGCGGATGATTCAGACATGATCTCTGGAGACGAAGAATAATACTTTGGGACGTCGCCAAGTTGGTAAGGCACCAGAATTTGGATCTGGCATCCGGAGGTTCGAGTCCTCCCGTCCCAGTTTCTCGGTTTCAAGGAGTAGACCATGGATTCACTGACCCTGGCGTTCCAGGATCGTACTGATCTTAAAAAAGCTGCCTCTCGCCGCTTGAGAGCTTCTGGGCGCATTCCCGCTGTTGTTTATGGGCAAGGGAAATCTGTATTGATATCTGTAGAAGAATCTGAATTTTCACAGAACTTTCATCGTTTTGGTGAAAATACCATTATTCAACTGAAAAATGGTAAAACTGCGCTTGATGTTCTTGTACGTGATTATCAAGATGATATTCTTACCGGTAAAATTCGTCACATCGACTTTTATCAAGTCAACTCCACGAAGACTTTGCATGCAAAAGTTCCTCTGCATTTGGTAGGGACACCCATTGGTGTTCGTGAAGGTGGATTGCTAGAGCAATTAGTCCACGAAGTTGAAGTCGAATGTTTACCTAAAGATCTTCCACATGAAATTAAAGTAGATGTGGCTTCGTTAGCTGTTGGTCAATCTATTCATGCTTCTGAAGTTAACGCTATTTCGGGTGTGAAATTCCTTTTGAATGCTGAAACAGTTGTGGCCCATGTCATTAGCACGAAAACCTTGAACGTAGAAGCCGCTTCTGCTGAAACGGTTGCTCCTGAAACTGCCGCTACACCTGCAGAGAAGAAAGCCTGAAGTTAGTTGTTTTGGGGCTTGGGAATCCTGGCCCTCGCTTTCAAGACACCCGTCACAATGCTGGTTTTTGGTTTATCGATAAACTGGCAGCTTTGGCGGGTGTTTCTCTTTATAAACCATTTTTCTGTCCATGGAGACAGGCCTATATCAAAACACGGGAATACATGGTTCTTTTGGTTAAACCGCTGACCTATATGAATGAAAGCGGAAAAATTTTAACTCGTTTACAGCACCATTTTCCTTTTGAAAACGACCAAATCTTGGTTGCTGTTGATCAAATGGATTTATCCCCTGGTCGGCTTCGCTTAAAACCTAAGGGTAGTGATGCAGGTCATAATGGAGTAAAATCACTTCATGAAGCCTTAGGGACAGAGACTTTTCGGCGTTTAACCATAGGCATAGGTCGTCCCTATGATGGTTCAAAAGTTTTAGAACATGTTTTGGGTGAGATGCCTTCGGAACAGCGAGACTTGGTTGACCATGCCTTGTCACAAGCTGCACAGCTTTTTTTAGACCAGTTGCGTGAAAGTTTACTAATGCAAGACATGCCAAAAAAAGAAAAGTCGCAACCTTGGTCAGAGCTTCACTTTTGGGAGCATTATCAGAATGAACTTAACCGCTCCAGGACAGCAAGTTTTCCAAGTTCTGGACTCATTCCGGAAGCGCCTTAACCTAGAGCCCTTCGACCAGATTGGGGTAGCCTATTCGGGCGGCTGCGATTCTGCCGTTCTATTGTGGGCAGCTTCCCTTGTTTGGAGTGCTCCTCAAGTTACGGCAATTTGGGTTGATCATGGGGTAAGGTCACTTGAAGAGCGACAAAAAGAAGCCTCCTTAGTTCAAAACTTTTGTCTTCAGCGTGGAGTCGCTTTAATACAAAAAGGTCCTCCTGAACAACCTCTGAGCGGTGAGGGGCAAGAAGATTCCTTTCGAAGGTATCGATTAAATGCCCTCGAAGAAGCCGCTAAGTCGCGGGGCTTAGCGGTGGTGTTAACAGCCCACCACCTGCAAGATTTAGCTGAAACCATCCTTTTTCGTATGCTACAAGGGGGCTCTTGGGGGGGGCTATCGGGTATTCCAGAACGCCGTGGCCTCTTTGCGCGGCCTTTTTTGCATGTATCTCAAGAATTATTACAGGCGGTGGCCCTGGAAGAGCACTTAGTTTGGCACGAAGATTCGACGAACCGCAGTTCGCTCTATCAACGAAATTTTCTTCGAAATGAAGTTTTTCCTCTTATACGGCAACGTTTTCCCCAAGCCTCACGGGCTTTGGGGGACTTTAGTCGATATTGGCAGAGGAGTCACCCTTTACACCATTGGTTGGATTCGGCGTGGTCTTTGACGGATCAAGCGGTACTCCCACGCAGAATCTGGGAACAGTGGACGCCAGAACAACGTGAACAGCAACTCTTAGAAGTCTCCAGACGTCTAAGTGCTGAGGCTTTTTCTCGGCAAAGGCTATCGCGTCGCTTTCTAGCCCAAATCTGTCGTTCTTCCGTTTTACATCATTCTGGTGCTGGTTGGAAATTCTCAAGCGATGCCACGATGGTGACTTGGTCACGGATTGTACAAGACACAGACTTAGCGTATCTTATGGAAATTGAAACTCCAAGAGTACTGACGTTTCCCCATTATGAAGTTGCTTTTTCAGGGGAACCTTGGTCCCAAGGAGAAAATTTTGCCACAATTGAGCTACCGCTCGAGGACAATTTGATATGGCGCTCTCTTAGCCCCGATGAAAGCTGGCGTTTACCTGATGGACGAAGTAATAAGACCTGGAGGCGACGCCATCCCGGTGAGGTGGGGTTATTTCAGAAAGGTGTTCTTTGGGCAGTTTTTGATCTTAAAGCTCAAAAAATGCGCTGGAAGGGGTCTTGTACGGATTTGATTAAGAAGGTGATATTTGTTAAGTTATCAAGATGGAGTATGGGATGAACGACGACGATAAGGACAATAAAGGACCAGGCGGTCCTCAACCTCCTTTTGATTTCCGGAAAAACCGGTTAGCTCTGGTGCTTTTCCTCGTGGTGATTGGTTTATTAGCGGTAATTTTGTTTTCAAATGACTTTGGAACAACAAAAACCATACCGTATTCAACGTTTCTTCAATATCTCGATCAAGGCAAAGTAGAAAGTGTAGTTATTTTGGATCAAGACGAAATAGATGGCGTACTTTCGTCACCATCTGGTCCGTCAGTACCCTTTATGACGCGAATTCCTTACGTTGACCTAAAATTACTGGATGAACTTCGAGCTAAAAACGTCAGAATTTCAGGGGGACAGAAGTCGGTTCCTCTCCTGAAAATGTTCTTGGATTTCATGCCTCTCACTATTGGTATCATTTTAATTTGGATGGTTTTCCGTCAAGTTCAGGGTGGTACAGGAAAAGCTTTTGGCTTTGGTAAGAGTCGAGCTAAGAAGTACAATGAGAAAGGAAAACGCCTGTTCTTTGCAGACGTTGCAGGTCAAGAAGAGGCCAAACATGAACTCACCGAAGTCGTAGATTTTCTCAAAAGTCCTGAGAAGTTTACTTCAATTGGAGCAAAAATCCCTAAAGGTGTGCTTTTGGTGGGTATGCCAGGAACGGGGAAAACCCTTTTAGCCAAAGCCGTTGCCGGTGAAGCGAATGTCAATTTCTTTCATATGTCAGGGTCGGATTTTGTGGAAATGTTTGTTGGTGTTGGTGCCAGTCGTGTACGAGATCTCTTTGAAAATGGACGGCAAAATTCTCCCTGTATCATATTTATCGATGAAATTGATGCGGTTGGCCGAACGCGAGGGGCAGGCTATGGTGGCGGACACGATGAAAGGGAACAAACTCTAAATCAATTGTTAGTAGAAATGGATGGCTTTGATACCAAAGATGGTGTCATCGTCATAGCCGCGACAAACCGTCCTGATGTTCTAGACCCAGCTTTGTTGCGACCTGGTCGCTTTGACCGTCAAGTCGTGGTGGATATGCCGGATGTTAAAGAACGTGAAGCCATTTTGACGTTACATGCTGCCAAAGTGAAGTTAGCCCCAGATGTCGATCTTTTACGGTTGGCGAGGGCTACACCCGGTTCTTCAGGGGCAGATATTGCCAATATCGTGAATGAAGCGGCTTTGTTTGCGGCCAGACGCGGTCAAACTGTGGTGGCCATGCAGGATTTTGAAGAAGCTCGTGATAAAATTCTTATGGGTATCGCGCGACGTTCTAAGGTCATTACTCCCAAGGATAAATTAGCCACCGCATACCATGAGGCTGGCCACGCCTTGTTACACTACTATCTTAAGGATGCCGATCCTCTCCATAAAGTGACCGTTGTACCTCGGGGGCGAGCCTTAGGTGTGGCTTTCTCATTGCCGGATGAAGATAAGTATTCACGTGGAAAAAATTGGTTAATGGACCGTATTCGGATTTCTTTTGGGGGATATGCCGCTGAAGAACTCATTTACGGTGAGACGACAACTGGTGTCCAAAATGACCTAGAAAAAGCCACCTCGATGGCAAGACGAATGGTCACCGAATGGGGAATGAGCGATCGTATTGGCCCCATGGCCTTAGGTTCTGAAGGGGAACCCATATTTTTAGGCAAGGAAATTGCAACCCATAAGGACTACTCAGAAGAAACTGCTCGTCAGGTTGATACAGAAATTCGAGGTATTTTGACAAATTGTTTAAATGATGTTCGAGCCCTTTTGAAAGAACATCGTGAACAGTTAGAAAAACTTGCAAATGAACTTGTTGTGAAAGAAACCTTGGACGATGCCGATATCAGGAATTTATTGGGCTTTGCCCCTCGGGTGGCCATAACGGTTGAATGATGTTCAGGACCTGGTTCCTGTTATTATTTCTAGGGATAACTCTCTCACTGACCGCAGAGTCACCTGGCTCTGCGGCCAATTCGGTGTTGTCTCGTCAAGCTTTAAGCTCGGCAAGAACAGCCTTTTTACGTCATCTGATTTTGGCGCGTGAACCCGTTATCCCTGAAGAATCTTTGCCTGCATTTGTTCCTTTTTGGCCTGACGTAAAGTTCTATTTGAGCCAAGCCGCTGATTTTGGTCACTCGGGGCTACTTTTAAAGGGTCTCGTAGCATTGCACGAAGCCGATCTCGAAGATGCCAAAAGCCCCCTCGAAAGAGTTTGGTCTGAAAAGTCTTGGCAAGCCTTTGGTGAGTTGACGGCAGCACAAGCGTATTTTACCAGCTTAACCTGGCAACGTCAGGATATACGCTTGCAGAGTGCTTGGAAGCTTTGGCCGGACAAGTACTTGTCGCCTCCTTCCCTGCTGTTGGGCATCCAAAGCTATGAACGAACACAGCCAACAATTGCCCAAGCCCTTTTAAAGCAAGCTTTCGAACTTTATCCCGAAGATCGTCGTTTTTTAGGAGAAATGACCCTTTTTGCTTCTCAATTTCCGCAAACTCTGCCACTTTGGCAAAATGCCCTTCAGCAAAATTTAAGGTGGTCCCATCAGTCCCAGCAAAATTTACTTTTACGCGTGGCTGAGTTGACGGGGGGGGCGAAACAAAACAGCCATGATGTGCTCCAGCAAGCAGGATTTGAAGAACAATCTTTCAAAATCTTAGAAAAGGACTATACGGTTCAAAGTGAGAAGTGGCTTCAAAACGGAGTTAAGTCAGTACCTCAGGGCATTTACACGTGGTCGCAGGGGCGTACTGGTAATTGGATGACCCTTCAGTATCAAAAGGGGGAATTGGTCTCTTGGTCGAGTTGCATGCCAGGAACCACCTTGTGGTTAGCCCGTTTTACCCAAGGACAATTGAGCCAAATTACAGAATATATGGGTTCCGAATCGTGGGAGCTGACCTATTTGAAGTACCCCTTTGTGAAGTCTCTTATTTGGCGGTCTGGACCACAAGTTGTGGAATATACTTTCCTTCCTTTTGTCACTAAAGCAGAACCAATCCCCAGGACACTAGAAAAAATTCCAGAAGCCCTTTGGCCGGCCTTGCTTTTAAAAGCTTGGAAACCCCTAGATCCTTCTGTTTTAATACCACAGGCCACGAGGGTTTACGAGTCTCGTCATCAATTGCTGGAACGAGTGCTTTGTTTGGTCCATGGGCAGGTTTGGCTAGAAATCGCTGACGAGAATCAGGATGGCCAACCAGATACTTGGAAGTATTATCGTAACGGAACGTTAGCATCGGTGTATCAAAGTTTTGAGGGCCATAGTCGGCCTGATTTGCATGAGATTTATGAACAAGGAAAACTAGCCGCCGTTGAGGCAGATCCTCACCGTAAGGGCCGTACAGAATATGTCTTGTATCCTCAGGAGGGTGTGGCATTATGGGATTGGAAAGGAACAGGGACTCCCTTAATCAGAGTATTTCGTTGGAACGGCAAAGCCGGCCTCAAGGCTACCGTATTTTCGCATTCAGAAGAACCTTTTCAAACTATGCCCGTTTGGGACGCGCCACCCTGGTATTAACGGCTTTTGCCGTTTTGGGAGCGTTTTCCTTAAGTTGCCGTACTTTTACGCCTGTTTCTCGCGTGTATGCTTCTTGGCCCTTACCCAGTGTAATCGATAAAGCCCAAGAGGCCTTAAAAGAAGGAAAGCTTTCTCGTGCCGCCGTTTTACTTCTAAATTCGACGGAAGCTTCGCCACAAAAAATCCAAGTCCAAGATGAGCTAGTCACGGCTCTGACGAAAAAGAAAACCTTAGAAGATAGTCGAACTGCCGCCTTGTTTACGGGTGATCCGCTCCAGTCCTTTCAGAAAACTGAAAACATGGCTCAACCGTCTTGGCCGCCAGTACCTTCAGCTGAGTTAACTGGGGCAGGGGGGCCTGAAAAGTGGTTGAAAGGAACCGCAACGGTCATGGTGAACCGGGGACTTCGCTTTGTGAACGGAGCGGCAATGCCGGATATCGTTTTGGGCAGTGGGTTTTTCATCACGAAAGATGGGTATTTGCTGACTAATCATCATGTGATCGACAGTCTTGTCGACCCCAAATACAAAGGCTACGCCAAACTGACCATTAAGCTTCCCAATTCGCGTGGGGAAAGCCTGCCGGCTCGAGTGGTTTCTTGGGATCTGAATCACGATCTTGCTCTGTTAAAAGTTGAGTATCATCCTCCCTATGTCTTTCAGTTTGCCCCTAATAGCAATTTAATTCCTGGTCAACAAGTAACAGCTCTGGGGTCACCTGGCGGTTTGGATGCGACGGTCACTCAAGGGATTGTTTCAGCGACAAAAAGACCCTTACTTCCAATGGGGGATGTCATCCAAGTGGATGTTCCCGTCAATCCAGGGAATAGTGGAGGGCCCTTAGTCAATGAGAAAGGGCAAGTGGTGGGGATTATTTTTGCGGGTATACAACAATTTCAAGGAGTGAATTTTGCGATCCCTGGTGAAGTTATCAAAAAAGTTCTTCCCTTGTTGAAAGCTTCTCAAGGTGAAATTTCAGTTCCGTGGATAGGGGCCGGAGTCAATGAAGATATGCGTGGTCTTGAGGTGAGCTATGTTCTGCCAGAAAGTCCTGCGGATTGGGCTGGCCTCAAATTTGGTGATCGTATTTTGAAATTTGCGGGAGTTAGCGTGAATGATATCTCGACGATTCAATCCCTGGTACTTTCCTATGGGCTAGATTCTGTCATTCCATTAGAAATCTCGCGACAAGGAAAAATTAAAACTCTTTGGTGCACCTTCCAAAAACGACCGGATTATCCGCTCAAAAAAGCCGTTGAAACCGATTTAACCGCGAATATCTTACCCTTGGCTTTTGGTTTTTCTGTGGATGATGTGGGTACTCCTGTGGATCAAAACTTTCGCGTCGTCAGTGTTTTCGCCGGTTCTGCAGGCGATCAATTAGGATTATCGCCGGGAGACCCTGTCATCGTCAAACAAGCTGTCTTGGATGAACGGGACAAAGCTTACGTCGTGATGCTTGACATCAAAAAGAAGCTCGGCGGGTATCTTGAAAGTATGATCCAGCTGGGAGCACCCCTAACGGGACGTCAAATGATTTAGGCGACGACCTTTGGATGAACTTCTTAGGTTAAACGTCGGAGAACAGATCGAAAGTGGGCTCACTATCTTGGGGTTGGTCCTGTTGCCCATTGAGCAGGATTTCAACCTTTTTCTCCATCTTCTCTAGGTCTTTTTCTAAAGCTTTGGCCAATTTGATCCCTTCTTCAAATTGCGCCATCGCATCAGACAGAGTTAATTGAGGTGCTTTCAAACTTTCTGTAATCTTTTCAAGTCGATCGAGTCGTTCTTCAAAATTCTTCATGGGGTTCCTCTATTTCAGCTTTGACATAGCCGTCTTTCCAGTGGATGGTGAGGGGCTTATCCTCACGAGCTTGTGCAGCGCTGGTTACTGCACGGTTGTTACGTGTCACAAAAGCAAATCCGCGATCAAGTACTTGTCCAGGATTGAGCGCTTGGAGAGTACTATTGGCTAAAGCCCAGCGATTTTTGGCACGGTTGGATTTATCTTCCCAAGTTTTTAATAAGGCATTTTGAGCTTCATCCAGTCGTTGGGCACGGGGTTGAAGCAGTCGTTCAAAAGTTACTTGTAAGCGATCCGCACGAAAATCACTTAATGCCGCCCGAGTTCGCTCTAGACGAGTTCTGAGGTTTTGTTCCAGTTGTGTTTGATAAACTTTTAAACTTTCTGTCAGTTCCCGCCATGGACGACTTAACCATTCCGCTGCGGCGGTAGGAGTAGGGCAACGCAAGTCTGCGGCCCAATCACATAAAGGAGAGTCTGTTTCGTGACCCACGGCACTAATCACAGGAATCTTACTCGCTGAAACAGCACGAACAACTCCCTCTTCTGAAAAGGCTAAGAGGTCTTCAAACGAGCCACCACCCCGGCCAACGATTAAGACCTCCGCTAAATGGTGCTGGTTGACATACTCGATCATACGGCTAATTCGCTCTGGAGCCTCGACGCCTTGAACACTTACGGGGAAAATTCGAATTGTGGCCGGGACTTCATTTTGTTGAAAGATTCTTAACATGTCCTGCAAAGCTGCCGCCGCTGAACTTGTGACGAGACCAATCACTTGGGGGTAGACGGGGATGAGTTTTCTTCGAGACGCCTCAAAGAGACCTTCGTGGGCTAATTTTTGTTTAAGTTGCTCCAGACGAGCTAAAATATCCCCTAAACCTGCAGTTTCTAAACGAGAAATCACCAGTTGATATTGGCCCTGAGGTTCATAAACAGAAAGACGACCCCAAACCCTGACCTTGTCGCCATCCGCAGGTGGGCGCGCCGTAGTTCGACTGGCCCAGGAAAACCAAACCACTTTAATCAAAGAGGTATCATCTTTTAAAGAAAAATAGAGGTGTTTTCCTGAAGTATTCCGTAGCCCTGAAATTTCCCCTTCGACAAGGATCTCGGAAAAGTGGGATTCTAGCTGTCCCTTGATTTCAGACGTAAGCTGGCTGACTGTATAAACCAGGTCTGCCTGAGGGGAGTACGGAAAGGCCATATCGCTATGGTACCGATTTTTGAGTTTGTCGTCTATCTTTATCAATTGTTGTTGAGTTTCCTGACTTGTCCAAACTCAAGAATCCGCCGATGATAGGATCGACATGAAAACCTTAGCCCTCATCTCGGCTTTAGCCCCGCAACGTCTCACGAGTCTTGACGGAAAGCCACTCTCTCAGTGGGTGGATTCTGCCCTGACACGAGCTTTAGGAAACATAACCCGCTTGTGGTTGCAATACGAAGGGGCTCCTTTCTTAGATGTGCCCGAAGAAGTCAAAAGAACCGTTCCCTTTGAAATCGCAGGACTAGAACGAACCGTAGAAAAATTAGCAGAAGGGTATGATGAAGTGCTCTGGTTAGAAGGGGATGAACCCTTCATTCGCCCTGATTTGATCACTCGCCTGGTGGAATTGCACCGAGACTACCACGCGGATTACACCTTCGCCGATGGCTTTCCCAAGGGCTTGGCTCCTGAAGTGATCCATCCTCGAATCTTACCCACTTTAAGAAAGTTCGCAGAAAAAAACGCCTTAAATAACCCCACCATAGAAGAGAAAAAAAACATTCCGCTTCGTTCACCGTGGTTTGATCTTATTTCCCAAGATATTAATGCCTTTGATATCGAGACAGAATTATCGCCCGTGGATTTAAGGGCGGAACGGCTGAGTTTTCGAGCAGATTCCCCTCGTCAAAGAATTCTTTTAGAGCGTTGGTTGGACGAAGCCCAAGGTCCTCTTCAGCCATTTTTAGAAGCGTTACGAGACAATCCGTTGAAACGTCGAACCTTACCCGCCACACTACAACTTCAGGTAACGAATGGTGTTCGACAAGTGCCTCTTTGGTCACCGCTCCATCATTTTTTTCCTCAAGCTTTATCGTCAAGAGATTTTTTAGAAGAAGGCAAATTTCGGGAATGGGTTTCACAAGCTTTAGACTGGGCGGGAGATTTGACCCTTATGCCGTCTTTTTGGGGTGAGCCTTCTTTACACCCGCAAATCAAAGAACTTTTTCTTTGGGCTTTAACTCAAAATAACTTACGTCTGGTGATTGAGACTTCCGGCTTAGGTTGGAAAGAACAAGATTTAGCCGATTTGGCTCAAGCTGCCAAAGGGAGACTAGATTGGATCGTAGAATTAGATAGCCAAAATTCCCAGACGTACCTTCGTATTCGCGGGGAAGGGTTTGAAGAAGCTCAAGCTTTCACCCAAAAAATACTCCAAGGCTTTTCGGGTCATGTTTGGCCACAAACCGTTCGCATGAACGAAACCGAAGAAGAAACTGAAGGGTTTTATCGGTACTGGAAAGAACAAGCAGGGCAGGCCATTATCCTCAAGTACAATTCCTTTGGCGGGAAGTTGCCGGAGCGAAAGCCTGCCGATCTGTCACCCTGGAGGCGACTGCCGTGTTGGCATCTTCAAAGAGATTTAGCCGTCTTTATGGATGGTACCGTTGTGCCCTGTCGAGATGCCTGGAAACAAAATTTAATTTTAGGTAATCTTCACACTGACTCTTGGCAGTCGATTTGGGAAGCTAGTGGAAGGTTGTTGCAGGAGCATGCGCAAGAAAATTACCCCGAGGTCTGTAGAAACTGCGATGAGTATTACACGTTCTTCTTCTGACCGACCCTCCTATTCCATTTTACCCGCGAAGTCCTCAGCTTATTCGACGGTCTCGCTTTCCGTGATCCTTCTGAATCGTTCCAGTTGGATTTTTCGCCCGGAAGTTTTAGATCAGCTGTTAGCCTTCGGTTTCTCAGATATTCTGAGTGTAGAAACGCTTCCGGTGAAGTTTGATGCCGAAGCCTTAGCAGATACACACCCTCAATTACGTTTTTTGTTGTTGACCGAATCCCTTACCCCAGGTGAACAAATTAACCTTGCGGCTGCCGAAGTTTGGGGTGAGAAGTTTTTAGTCTTATGGGATGATCAGCGCTTGTCAGAAACTTTTTCCTTAGCTAAGTCCGGGCCCTTGTTGTCAGCACCAGAATTGTGCTTGTGTCCTGAAATGCGCGGAAGCGATGGAACACCTTTGCCGACGCGCGCGGTTCCTGCTCGTGAAGGTGGTCGATTCCGGATTCTTTCTCTTCCTGCAGAAGCAGGTACAGAAGGAACCTTATACCCTTTTGATTACTCAGGTCTTTATGACCGAAGAAAATTTCTACAAAGTGGAGGCTTTGATCCTCGCCTGACGAATCCTTTTTGGCAAAAAGTCGATTGGGGGACAAGGGCGCGTCTTTGGGGAGACCGCCTTTGCTGTGCTCCTTTTCGTCTTGAATACAGAGCCGAGTTACCCGTTGAAGATATTTCCTACGAGGATTCTTATCGTTGGTTTTATCTCAAAAATCTCGCTATTCGCTTTAACGGTGAGTCTGGAGAGTTGTCCTGGTTTCGCTTTCCTTCCTTTTTGCTTCATAGTGCTTGGGTACCCTGGAAATCCTTTCATGTTTTTCGGCTTGTTCACCAGTGGGTCGAGGAATACAAATTTCGTTTTCAATTGGATTCACGAGGGTTGGTGGAATTGTGGGAGCAAGAACAATGACCGGTGTTTTTTTGCAAGTGCGCCTAGACTCTCGGCGTTTACCTGAAAAGGCCTTGGCTCAGCTTGGTGGAATAACTCTCCTCGAACGTTGTTGCCAAGCTTTGGCTTCTATACCAGCTCAAGTCAAAGCCGTCCTCACAGAACCGGCTAGCGAAATCCGCTTACGGCCTTTGGTAGAATCCTGTGGTTGGCAGTTATTTGTTGGCTCCAAAGAAGATGTGTTGGGGCGTTTTACTTCTGCCGCCAGTACTTTTGGGGTGACGAGAATCGTAAGGGCTACAGGGGATAATCCTTTTGTGAATGCCAAATTAGCCACCCTTTTATTAAAGGATGCCAATGCTCATGAAGCAGACTACGCCTCTTGGCAAGGTGCGCCTATCGGTACAGGCGTAGAACTCTTGAAAACCGAAGCTTTAAGAGAGGCTCAGGCGTCCGAGCCCACCATTGAAGAACAAGAACATGTAGCACCACACCTGTATCATCATCCTGAACGTTTTGTTCTCTACCGTCCTGAAGTTCCGACTTCCTGGCGGTCCCAAGGCCGAGTTACGGTGGATACGCCAGAGGATTTAGCTTGGGTTCGGAGGCTTTGGAACGAACTAGGCCCACAAGTTTATGAAATGGAAACTTTAGTAAAATGGCTGGAGACTCATTCCCGATGACCAAACTTTTGTTTGTTCCGAATTTATCTACCCAACGAGGGTGGGGGCATTTTTATCGGTGTGTCAGAACCGCCAGCCAAATAGGACTCGAGGCGGCTGTATTGGTGGTCAAAACGGATACTTCTGACGCCATTACCTGGGAAAAAAGCAAGTTTTCTTTGAACGATTGCCGGTTGCAGAAAACTTGGCCTTTACCTGGTGAATTTTCAGCAATTATTGTCGACCAGCAAGTTTGCTCACCCTCACTCTATCAACGGCTGAGAACTTTGGGAACCTTTCTCGTTGGTTGGGATGAAGGTGGTCCTCACCGCAAGGATATGGACTATCTCGTTGATAGTCTTCCTAACTTGGCAAAAACCTTACCGAACCTTTATATGCCTTCACTGGCATTAGAAGAACCGACTTTCACTCCCCCTCAGTTTTCTTCCAAAGTACCACAAAATGTTCTGATCGTTTTTGGGGGTGGTGATCCGAAAGGACTTACTCTTCCTACCGTACAAGCCTGGAAAAAGGTTGTTGACCAAAAAAGTTCCCCTCTGAAAATATCTTTGACGGTCGTGAGAGGTCCAGGAGCTCAGTTCCCTAGGTCATTGGCTGAATCCGATATAACCCTTTGGGATAATCCTGAAAATTTAACTTCTCAATTGGCTCAGTTTGATTTAGTACTTGGCTCTTGGGGGTTAACCACCTTGGAAGCCCTGGCCAAGGGAATTCCGGTGATTTTAGCAGCCCCCACACCGTATCATGCTAGACTACAGCACCAGCTTGGACTTGCCACTTTTTCACCTTCGAAGCCCCAGACACTTGCTCAGGCACTCAAAACTTGTACATGGAAAAGCCAAGCCTATGTCAACCGGATCAAGATTTCTGGTCCTAGTGCGCCTGTGTTTTGGAAAAACTTTCTTTTACCTCCCAAAAAAGATCCCTGTTGTCCTGTTTGCGGGTCGATTCAACATCGTTTTTTAGCACGAACCCCCGAAAAGTCCTATTTTCAGTGCAACACCTGTCAAATGGAATACATGCTTCCATTTCAACTTCCCGCCAAGCAGTACGAAGCCTCCTATTTTTTTGAAGACTATCAACGCCAATACGGTAAGACGTATCTAGAAGATTTTCAGGCAATTTCGGCCATGGGCCGAGCCCGCATCCTGTATTCACAAAAATGGTGGGGTTCTTGGAAAGGCTTTCCAACTACGGCGATTCTTCCGGCGCCTTCACCTACGACACGGGCTGGACCAACCAGGGCACGGGGGGCGTCACCAGCGGCATGGGCTACGATCTAGCCGCACTGCTGCTCGGGGTACCGTCTTCCGGCCAGTACGATCTGAATGCGCGCGGTGACTACCACCAGTACTACGTGGGCGTATTCGCGCAGGACGACTGGCGCGTCAACGACAAACTCACCCTCAACCTCGGCCTGCGGTACGACATCAACACGCCCTACGAAGAGCGGCTGGGCAAGACGGTGAACGGATTCAACCCCACGGCCACGGTGAACTACAGCGGCACGCCCACATGGTCATCGACGACCACGCCGGCCAGTGCGACTCCCGATGGAAAGACGTAT
>DAIDJJ010000023.1:0-23789 GCA_027451385.1 Spirochaetales bacterium
TACCCAATTGATATCCGAGTGTCTGGACACCCGAGGTGTTGACTGCAAAGCTTCTAAGCGCAAACGAACAGTAGTGCGGGCCTTTTCTAGAGATTCTGGATCAGCTAGTTGTACAAGTTTTTCATGAATTGACTTTTGACGTTCCCATTCTTCTTTCCATTGGGGGTCAGAAGCGATTTTTTGTTCGACAACTTGGTCCCAAGGAGGTTCAACCTCATGATCCACATGAGCGGAAATCAAGAAGCGGTCGGATTTCATGATCTCTCCTCGCCCAAAAGCTGGGCCAACTGGTTCCTGGCGCGGAATACACGAACTTTTACATTGCCCTCGGTGATGCCCAGCATCTTTCCGATTTCGGCATATGCAAAACCTGCATACTCTTTAAGAATTAAAACAATCCTAAGGTTGTAGGGTAACTGCAACAAAGCGTGTTGAATCTCCTGAATTGTCTCTTTTCTTTCGACTGAGCGTTCGCCTTCATGTCCCAGATCAGGCTTGGGCTCGTGATAATGACGTTCCACCGCCCGGCGTTCCCGACCTTTTCTCTTTTCGTAGTTGAGCGCTAAATTGCGTACAACACGAATTAGCCAGAACTTCAAGCCTTCATCTTTGGGCAACACCTCACGCCGCTCAAAATACTTAATGAAGGCCTCCTGAACGACTTCTTCCGAAATGTCTTCGCGCGCTGTCATGCGATAGACAATTCTGTAGAGCAAAGGAAACCAGGTTTCGTAGACTTTGGAAAAGTCATCGTAAGCAGAAAACTCTGTCACGATAGAAAACATAAGGAAGGTCGGCACGTTACACGACTCTCTTCACAACGGGCCCAGCAGGGGTATCTTCAACCAGCCAGCCTAAGTTTTTAATTTCTTGACGTAAACGGTCCGAAGCGGCCCAGTCCTTGGCTTTCCGTGCGGCCAAACGGTCTTGCACCAGGGCTTGTACTTCGGCAGGAATTTGTACTTCTTCAGGAACCGTCAATTCAGCAAGACCAAGACCCAAGACTCTGTCCATCGACAACACCAGGGCTAGCTTCTCTCCGACTGGCAATTGAGCGTCTTTGACGACGGCCCAAACGACGGAAAGGGCCTGGGGCAAGGCCAAGTCATTTTCTAGGGCCTCCAGCCATTGGGCCAGGTAGGCTTTTCCGGCTTCGCTTAACGGCAACGGAGCCCCCGAACGCTTCCACTCGCGCACCTTGTCCAACAAGTTTCGCCGGGAATTCCGCGCCCCTTCCAGGGCTTCCCACGAAAACGTCAGGGGACTACGGTAGTGGGCCCCCAGACAGAACCAACGGTAATCCAAGGGGTCATAGCCTTTTTCGATGAGCTTTTGAAGGGTTAAAAACTCGCCGGTCGACTTGGACATTTTCTCTTTCGAAAGAAGTAAAAACTCACCATGCAACCAATATTTCACCCAGGGTTTGCCCGTTGCCCCTTCACTTTGGGCAATTTCATTGGTGTGGTGCACAGGTATATGGTCGATTCCCCCACAGTGAATATCAAACGACTCCCCAAGGTACTTCATACTCATGGCAGAGCATTCGATATGCCATCCGGGGTATCCTCTTCCCCAAGGCGAATCCCAAACCATGGCTTGTCCGTCAAACTTTGACCGAGTAAACCACAGCACAAAATCACGTAAGTTCCTTTTGTTGTTGTCATACGACGTGCGGGCTACCGAAGTTTCTTGGCGGTCTAACAGGGCTAATTTGCCATAGTCCGGGAAGGCAGAAGTGTCAAAATAGACATTCCCCCCCGCCTGATAAGTCAGCCCACGACGTTCCAAATTTTGGATTAAGGCTATCATATCTTCGATATGTTCGGTGGCAGGACAGATCACACTAGGTTTTTCAATGGCCAGCTTTTCGGCATCTTCAAAAAAAGCGTCTGAAAAAAATCGGGCAATTTCCCACACCGAACGCCCGCGTTCACGAGCGCCCTGAAGCATTTTGTCTTCACCTTCGTCCCCATCTCCGGTCAGGTGGCCAACGTCGGTGACATTCATAACATGCTTCACCTCATAGCCTAGAGTCTCCAAAGTACGCCTCAGAACATCTTCGAAAATGTACGTGCGGAGGTTTCCGATATGGGCATAATTGTACACGGTGGGACCGCAACAATAGAGTGAAACTTGACCTTCTACCAGGGGTTGGAATTCCACGAGACGGCGTTCCATGGTGTTATAAAATTTCAAGGACAACACGAACTCCTGCGCCCAAAGGACTTTTCCTTCTAGCCACAAATACCTAGAATGGGGCGCATGTTCAATTTAGGGGAAAAGGTAGCAAAAATCAACCTTCAGGGGCGCACGCTCCTCGAAGAACCATTGTCCCGTCATACGACCTTTGCTGTCGGCGGCCCTGCCGATGTTATGGTCTTTCCCGAGACAGTCAACGATATTCAAACTCTGTGGCAGTTTTGCACAGAGAACAAAATCCCGCTTTTTATCATGGGGAAAGGGGCCAATCTCTTGGTCTCGGACCGGGGAATTCGCGGGGTAACCCTGAATCTTTCCTCGTTTTCTAGCTGGAGATTTGAGGGGTCCAAATTTCGCGCCCAAGCCGGTCTTGGCATCGACACCGCGATTGAATTATGCCGAGACAAAGGTCTTTCGGCCCTCGAAGCCTTTTACGGGATGCCCAGTTCCTTGGGTGGCGCTTTTTGGATGAATGCACGATGCTACGGCCGTGAAGCCTCCGAAGTCTTTGCGGGGGCTGTTGTTTTGGACCAAAACGGAGTCCACGACGCCACCTTTCCCGCTTCGGCCTGGAGCTACAAGATTTCGCCGTTTCAAACCTTCCCAGGGATCATTCTTGAAGTCGCCGTTCAGACCGTCGCAGAAAAGCGGGAGGTCATTCAAAGCGTTATGAATACCAATTTTGCCGACCGCAGCCAAAAAGGTCATTACCGGCTCCCTTGTGCGGGCAGTATTTTTAAAAATGATCGCCGCTTTCACGACCCTTCGGGGGTGATTATCGACCGCTGTGGGCTTAAGGGCTTAAAACGAGGGCAAGCCGCTGTCTCAGACTGGCATGGCAATATTCTTGTCAACCAAGGTGGCGCCACCGCTACGGATTTGAGGGCCCTGATCGACGAGGTCCGTCAACGAGTCTTTGACCAAACGGGGTTTCGGTTAGAAGAAGAGGTGCTTTATGCAGGGGAATGGAACGAGAACTAACCGTCAAACCGCAGATTGGTTGAGAAACCCTTGTTCTTAAAAATCCCAGTAAACTGTCAGGCTGATTTGTGAGGTGGGCCCCCACACTTCCAAGGGCAAAGGGCCAAGCCCTTCTTTTCGCCGGTCCAAAGTCAAGCGTACCCGAAGGGGACCAGCCACCCAAAGTGACTCAACGGAAAGCTCATACGAGTTTTGGTCATACAAATCTCGGTGTGGACGACTGGTTAGCCCTGCTTTTATCACCAGCACACTAGATTGCCCCCCAGGAGCCTGAAGCTCAAGGGGAACCTTGAGGGTGCCACAAACGGCCCAGTTTTGCCTCAGATCGGCCCCTTCAACCTCGAGCGACGGAGAAAATCTTCCCCGCCATAAGACCCCCATCACCGGTTGAACGAAGCCGTTTAGAAGCCAAAAGTCCGACCACTTTTCTGGTACCCCAGTCGTTTCTTGCCACTGGGCTCGGGCTTCCCCCCACAATTCCCAAAGTACTCCCTTCCAAAGCACTTGTGTGTTCAAAAAAGCCTTTCTGGAAAAAACAATTGAGGTGGCCTGAGTGGAGATTTCTCCTGCGGTTTTTAGGTTCCAAGTCCCTTTTCGCCAGGTTATCTCGCCAAAAACCTTGTCTTTAAGGCTCTCGTTGGAAAAATCTTGACGCCAAGTTCCCCCCAGCTTGGTTGACCAAGTTCGCCCCCTGTACCGAAGTTCTGCTCCCCCTGAAATTTCTGTGACATGATTTTGCCATTGGGCGTCGCTTTCAACCAACAATTCCCAGGGGTTAGTTCGCCAGCGTCCCCCCCAGCGGACTCCGTCTAAAAAGCCTTCCCAGCTTTCGCACAGCGATACCTGACGGCGGAACGAAGCCCCTAGGCCTCCCCAAGGTCCCTGCCACACGGCTTGCCCCCCCAACTCAGCCACTGTACTCGTTTGATTCAACCAGAGGCTAAACGGCCCGTCACGCCCCACAACAAGACCAAAGTTCCCACGACTTGCCAAGGGGGACCATAAAAAAGACAGCTTTTCAGGGGAACTTTTCACCACATTCAAAGGCCCCACAAGAACTGGACCAGCCCAAAGTCCTGCCGGAGTGGCTCCTGAAGACTTCCACCCTAGCCAACCTCCCCAATCACGACTCTTGGCACTCACTTGAGCCCGGGTTAATAAACCATTTTCTGTGCCATAAAGGGTGCTGAAGGCGGGTAAAGAGGTTACGGTCTGCCCGACCAAACTCGTGAGGCATCCCAACGCCATCCCAAAGATGAATAAAGTTTTCACTCTAGCATAGACAGAAAGCTCAACCTAACCGCTTCAACACCTTGAAGTTCCCTTTCCTTCGTGACAAACTAACTGGGGAGGTCATATGGTAATTTTGACTTTGAATTGCGGAAGCTCTTCCGTAAAATACCAAGTTTATTTATGGACAGAACACCGTGTCTTAGCGAAAGGGATTGTTGAACGCGTCGGTTCTTCAGAAGCTGTTCTCGAACACATTCCTCATCACACAGAGCCTTATACGGTAACCCAATCGATTCCGGATCACGAAACCGCGATTCAACTGATCTTGGAATGCATTACCGATACGAAGATGGGCGTGGTAAAATCCTTGAAGGAAGTCATGGCCGTGGGTCATCGGGTGCTTCATGGCGGTCAAAAGTTCGCCAAGTCGGTCCTGATCACCCCTGAGACCCTACAAACTTTCCGAGAGCTGATCGATCTGGGTCCCCTTCACCTGCCGGCGAATATTTCAGGTGTCGAAGCGGCCCAGAAAGTTCTTCCTGGGGTTCCGCAAGTTGCGGTGTTGGATACAGCCTGGCACCAAACGATGCCGGCCTCCTCTTATGTGTATGCCGTCCCGTACAATTGGTATAGCTTTTATGGGGTACGCCGCTATGGTTTTCATGGCACTTCGTTTTTGTACACCGCTAAGCGTGCCTCGGTTCTATTAAAAAAAGCTCCCAGCGAGACCAACCTCATCATAGCTCACGTCGGCAACGGAGCCTCGATGAGTGCCGTCAAAAATGGTTGCGCTTATGATACCTCGATGGGTCTGACCCCCCTGGAAGGTTTGGTGATGGGAACTCGCTCTGGGGATATCGACCCGGCCATCATCAGTTATATTTGCCGGCGAACCGGAATGACCAATCTTGAAGTAGAAAATGAGCTCAATAAGAAATCCGGTATTTTAGGGATCACACAGAAATTTTCAGACCGACGGGATATGAACAAGGCTGCCGATGAAGGCGACCCCAATTCCCTTCTGGCGCGTCAAATTGAAGGGTATCGACTCAAAAAATACATCGGTTCTTACATGGCGGCCTTAGGCCGGGTAGACGCAATTGTCTTCACCGCAGGCGTGGGGGAAATGGCCTTTCAAATTCGTGAAGAAGCCCTTCAAGGACTAGAAGGTCTGGGGATCATCCTGGATCGAGACAAGAACAAGCTTTCACGGACCAGAAATGCTGAAACCTGCATAAGTGCGGAGAATTCACCCATCAAGGTTTTTGTGATTCCGACGGACGAAGAATTGGTGATGACGGAAGACACTTATGCCATTACAGAAGGCACTTACGATATCCACACCAATTTTACGTATTCGTTTCAAGATCCGAAGTACATCAACCACGAAAGGGCTAAAGCCCTAGAAAAAGAGTTGGCCAAGAACCCAGCCTTGAAAACGATTTTAGCAAACTAAACCCCCTGCCGTATCCTCTAGCTCAGTTCGTAGTTAGAGGAACGACTTGGAATTGGTGCCAAATCAAGCATTGACAGGATTTGCGGGGATTAAACCACGTCGAAGGACCTGAAGGGCCTCTTCGGCTGAACGAAGCTGACGAATCACCTCAAGGGCCAATAAGGGGGCGGTACCGATGGCACGACTGGTGACCAACTTGCCATCAACCACGACATCAGAGTCGACCCAAAGACCGCCATGGGCCTTACCTTCTTCAGCAAAATCCGGAAATCCAACAAACCGGCGCTGTTGTAAGAAGCCATGGCGACCCAAAGCCACAGCGGGTGCGGCACAAATGGCAATAACCCATAAGTTTTCGGCAAAAGCCTTTTTCATCACGTCCATGACTAAAGGCGACTTGGACAGATTTTCGGCACCAGGCATACCACCAGGAAAGAATACAGCTTGATACGACTCGTGAAATTGCGAAAGAACCACATCGGCCCGCACAGTAATACCATGAGAGCCTGATACGTCCTGGGCTTCGATTCCTGCCGTTACCACCGAAAGACCGGCTCTTCGCCAAAGATCTACGGGGTATAAGGCTTCAATTTCTTCAAAGCCAGGGGCCAGAAGCACCAAGATATCTACGCTCATTTTTTCTTCAACCCTAATGCACGGACTAAACGGTCAAAAAAACCTTTTTTCGCTTTCTTCTCGGGGGCAACATGCACCGCTTTAAAATCTTCACCATATTTAGACTTATAGTAATCTAAGCGATCTTGGATTCCAGCTCCGGCTTTGGCAGCCAGGGGAGGTTTCTTCTCTCGTCGCTTTTCTTGGACAACCTCTCGGGGTTCACCTTTTCGGGCGTTGGTTCGAAGAGGCTTATTCGGTATGTTGGAGCGTGGTCCTTTAGGCCGAGAGGTGCCCACAGCCGCAGCAGCGGCGGCAATTTTTTCACCTTGTGTGGATTTACGAGGTTCCTTCTCGTTTCGGCGTGGTCGTTTATCGCGTTGAGGTCCTTCAGCTTTCCCTGAATCTAGACGTGGAGCAGGTACTTTTTTACCACCCTCCATCGTACGTGCTCCTGTGGCTTCACTGACCAAAGACGAAGAACGAATGGTGAGAGGTTTGTCTCGGCGAGGACCGTTTCGTCCACGATCTCTTCCTTCGCCTCGGCCTTCCCCTCGACCTACTTCACGACGACCTCGGGGACCACGTGGACCCCGACTTTCTTCTTCCATGCGAATAGGAACACCTCGGCTTTTATCTTCAACGAGTTGATTTTCATCAAACCAGGCCACAGGAATTTTTGCATGAATGTATTCTTCTATGGACTTCAAACCATAGACATATTTTTCACAAGCTAAACTAACTGCTCGACCTTCCTTACCAGCTCGAGCGGTACGGCCAATGCGATGAACGTAGTTTTCGGCTTCTAAGGGCAAATCATAATTTACCACAAGGTCTAGATCATTAATGTGCAAGCCTCTCGCGGCAACATCCGTAGCTACTAAAAACGGCAAGCGACCGGCTTTCAAGTCTTCAATGATTTTTAGTCGTTTGCTTTGGGGCAAGTCCCCCATAATGAACTCGACCGGAAAACCGTTAAGTTCCAAACGCTTGGCAACTTGGATCGCCGTATGCTTGGTATTGGTAAAAATGATGGCGGTTTTGTTTTTAAACTCCTGCAACAGAGTTAAAAGCACCCCAAACTTTTCTTCACTGGCAACGTGATACAGTTCTTGACGAATACGGTCTACCGTAACATTCTCTGGTTCAATGACGATTTGTCCCGGATCCCTGAGGTATTCCCAGGCTAAATTCATGACCTGACTAGATAAGGTTGCACTAAAGAGCATGGTTCGGCGGTCTTCAGGATCACTCATAGTTCTGAGCATTTGACGTAGATCGGGATAAAAGCCCATATCAAAGAGGCGGTCTGCCTCGTCAATGACTAAGACTCCCACATCGCGAAAACTCACTTTGCCTGAACCGGCAAAATCGAGCAATCGGCCAGGAGTGCCGATCATGACATCAACCCCATCTGCCAACATTTTTTCTTGCTGGGCATAACCCACGCCACCGTAAAAAGAACCAATGCGTAAATTGATATGTTTACCGATCAGCAGGGCTTCTTTTTCGATTTGGTCAGCCAATTCACGTGTGGGAGCAATGACAAGCATTTTGCGGCCCTGAAACTTGGGGTCAGACATGAGCAAATGAAACCCGCCGATGAGAAAAGCAGCGGTTTTTCCCGTCCCGGTTTGGGATTGGGCTTCGATATCTTTACCTTGAAAAAGAAGGCCAAACGTTTCGGCCTGAACCGGGGTTGGCTCGGTAAAACCAATCTCCCGAATCCCGTCAAGGATTTTATCGTGTAAAGGAAAATCTTCGAATTTCATACATTCCTTATGAGTATAGACGGGTTATGGTACCTTCTTTTCTGAAGACAATCTAGTGCTCTGAACGAATTTGCGGGAATTCAGTCCGCCAAAGCGGTTCCGGAGCTTGTTTTTCCCAAATTCTAATGGTGGGAAGAGTAGGAATTTCCTCGAAAATCGGTTCTTTTTTTACGACTGGTAACGGCACCATAGCCACCTCTTGAGGCTCTTCTTTACGTTTAGGCTTAGGTTCACTCGTATGCGCTGTCTTGAGCGTGACAACCTTGGACATGAGCGGAAGTTTGTCAATAAAGTAAAACACAAGATAAAAGAAAAAGAACAAAAGAAACCAGGCCGAACGAAAAAAGAGACTTAAGTTGTCAACAGATACATGAGGTCTATAGGCTTTCCAGACCTCTTCATTCTGCACTCCCCCCATTGCAGGGCCCGAAAGAACCCTGACAGGAATATCATTCTTTTCAAACCAGCCTAGTTGTCTCGCCTGAAGGCGAACAGCCCCTTCACTAGTCCGCAAGGAGTTATATTGACGCCAGAGACTTTCATTTTCGTCCTGAAGTTTTCCTAGTCTTTTATCCAATTTTTGTTCATAGACTTGTAAATCGTTGGTTTGAAGGACGCCCAAAGGTCCCCAAATCACTTGGATCGCACATAACACTACCAAAGCACTCCACGCCGCGAGAATGATTTTATTTCCTCTCATAGCCTTTTTAACGGAATAAGCACACAGAAACTCAAAAAAAAAGCGTAGCTAAACAAAAGCGAATCCAGTATGATAAAGTTAGACTGGTTAGGTTGCCGATAAAGAGAAGAACACCCATAGCCGGAGGAGTACCGTTATGCCTGAAAACAAGGATTTTGAACTCGACGACCTGGACTCCTTTTCTTTTGAGGAGATTTCCCTCGATGCCGAGGATGCCGAGAACGAAACCCTGTCAGTAACACCAGAATCCAATACCGAGGATCCGTTTGGTGTGTGGGTGAAACAGGCTCCCGAAGCTTCCCAATCGACACCCGAAACTCCGGAAAGTTTGGAAGAGGCAGAAACGATACCCGACTTAGATTTTTTGACCAATGATGAACTTGCCAACCTTGACTTAAACACCGAGGGCAAACCGGAAGAACTCCCCTCCTTAGACAGTGGCATACCTGACCTTTCCTTAGAAGATGAGTTCAATACCAGTTCCTTAAGCGTGGAAGAAACTCCTTTAGAAGACGTCTCTGGAGATTTTGATGAGGTTTCCTTAGATGATTTTGTTGATTTTCAAGAAACAGAAGACCTTGAAGCTCCCCAGGAGACCATTTCTCCCACGTCCTTAGAAGTAGAACCTGAAGAAGAATTCCTAGACATTGACATTGAAATAGAAGATGATATTGATGACCGTGAGCTGGAAATCATGGAAGGTGCCCACGTCAAAAGAGAAGAACCGGAAATTCAAGTCGAAGCGATCGCAGGTGCTGAAGAAATTGATCTTTCAGAATTTGGTGATTTTGGCATAGATGAGGACACTCCTTCGGAACTGGAACCTAAATTGGAGCTAGAATCTGAATTGGAATCGGAAAAAGTTGAATCAGAAATCCCTGTAGTCTCAGAGACCGAAGAAACTGAGCTAGAAATTCCCGATATGGAGCCTCTAGAAGTGACTGAAGAAGTAACTGAAGATATGAGTGAGCCCCCACTTTTTGCCGATGTCAACGAAGAGGATTTGCGTCTTGATACTAACGAAACACCTCTTGAAAGCGAAGCACCTCTTGAAAACGAAACGAAAGATTTCTTTTTAGAACCTGACGGGATTTTTGAAGAAACCCTTCTCGATGCGGAAGATGAGATGGATATGGAACGGATCATTGCTTTAGAAAATGATCTGACCAAAGGAATTGCCGAACCCAGTGCGCCAGTTGAAAGTGCGCCAGTTGAAAAAACTGCTTCCACAGAAGACAAAGATTTGGCCGCACGGGTTCTATTAAAAATTGAGTCTGAACTCAGTTCCATCAAACAAGAGCTGAGCGATTTAAAGAAGGAACTCTCGAACATTAAAGTCGTTCCCAGTCCCGAGACAGGCCCTCTTTCCGAGTCCAACTCTAAAGCACATCATGGATTTTTTGACGAAGATGAAGATGAAACCATTGCCTTAACCGGCGATGAACTTGACAATATTTTCTCTACAGCTGAAATCAATGAAACTGAACTTTCAGGCGAAACCCTTGAACCCGAAGATTCAGAAGAGTTAATTGCTTTCGATTCAGAGGGCTCACCTCTCGAACCAGAACCTGAAATCTCCTCAAGTGTTACCACTGACGAAGAATTCCTTGCTGGCACAGCCTTAGCTGAAACAGACCAACAATCGCTGGAATTGCCTGAATTTACCGAAGAGCTTCCCTTACCAGGGGAGACACAGTTAGGTGTCCCGGAAAGCATTGAATTAGAAGAGGATTTCTCTTCTGATCTTGATTTGCCTGAAGCCGGTGAAGAAGACGATGCCACAGACAACCTTTTGGTGGATTCCCTAGATGAGATGGCTTCAGACAGCGAAGAAGAGACTGAAGAAGAAACTGAAATGGAACAGGTTTCCAGTGCGGTCTTTGAAATTGAATCGCCTCTTCTCGATATTCCTTTTGATGATGAAATCAAGCTTGAAGAAGAGCCCGAGGCAGAACCAGAATTCGAGGCTGAGACAGAGCTTAAGGATGAAACAGAAGATTCAGAAGAACTAACTGTAGAGTCTCTCTTCGAAGAAACTCCGGCAGACATTACGGTTCCTTCAATTTCAGAAACCGAAAGTGAACTAAATCTCCAGAATGTCGAACCTTATGAACCTCAACCGACACCTGAGCCACTGCCGACACTTGAGTCTCAGGCGACGCCACCAGCTGTTACCTCTACCTCAGAAGTTTCACCGCAATTGAAAACCGAATTGAAAGCGGTCTTAGGCTATATGGATAAGCTTTTGGCTAGTTTGCCAGATGATAAGATTCAAGAGTTTGCTGAATCTGAACATTTTGAAGTCTATAAGAAACTCTTTGAAGAATTAGGCTTGGTAGAATAATGGGGTTGCTTGAAGAAGCCCTTAAAAAAAGGGCAGCTCAGGAAAAAAAAAACCATTTCAAGGTTTAAATCCTCGAGATTTGCTCGTTTACCTCGAAGATTCTCTTCAAGATACTGCTGAAGGCCTAATTAAGTCGTTTTCACGTTCGGCAGAATTTCTTTCTTTAAATCCTGCCGGACTCTTTTTGTTAAATCGACGTGGCCAAACTTTACGCTTGGTAGCAAGCACTGAAAGCCCTAGTCCCCAACCAATACTCCTGGAACTTGCCACAGAGGTTAAGCTCGTTTGGCAAACAGGAAGGGTTCACCTTTTACGTCCATCTGAAATCGAACTGTGGTCTCCCTTCCTGAAATCTACTGGACTTTCTTTGACCATCCCGGTTGTTCTCCCTTTAACTACGACCCGACATGAATTAATTGGCGCTATTCTTTTAACAAACCCGCCTCTGTTCGACTTAGAAGATCAAGTATTCACATCGCTTTGGTTTACTTGGCACAACCATCTGATTAAACGCTTAGCTCCCTCCCTTCCAGAAAAGCCTACCGACTTAAAATCACGGTTTCAGCGGCCCCTGGGGCAAGGTCACCGCCTTTTACACCTTAGCCTACCGCTAGAGCCCTTTTTAGCTTCGGCGGAGCTTCAAGGACAAGCCATCCAAGCGTACCTTCACCGCACCTGGAAAGCTCTTCACGAACTTGCCGGAGAGACAGGTGCAGCCTGGTCAGATGAAACTCATCTCCACAGTGTTTTTCTTTTACCGGCAAGAATGGACCCTCAACTTCTCGTGCATCAAGTCAAACGGGCTATTCCTTGGGTAAGTGAGCAACCTTGGATGACCTCAATTATCTCGACGTCAAATACTTCTCCGCTTTGGGATTAGTCCACAGTTGAGCGGTGCATCTTCTCTTCATCCCGAGGTTTCCGATCTCCCTGTTGAGCTTCTCGAACGACAGGGACGCCGGCA
This sequence comes from Spirochaetales bacterium, assembly GCA_027451385.1. Lineage (GTDB taxonomy): Bacteria > Spirochaetota > Spirochaetia > JABEVK01 > JABEVK01 > JABEVK01. Next base: position 12,265 of record DAIDJJ010000023.1, read on the forward strand.
AGTGTTGGTTTATCAAAAAACTGTCCATTCGTTACGCGCTCCTCAGGAAGAAGCTGAACAATGGGTAGGTGAACAAACTCCTGGCGAAACCATTTTTTTAATCGGGGATGTCGCCGGCAACCTCACGAGAGCTTGGAAAGCTCGTTTTCCTCAAAGCTCGGTTGTGGTACTTACAGCCTCTCGTATTTGCTTTGAGGCTTTAGTGTCTGCAGGAGCTTCAAAAGTTTGGTCACCATCCTGCGGTTCCCTCGCCAAATTTCTTGAAAATATCCTGACTGAGACTGGACCTCAAGGGGTTCGTCTATTGCTTTGGCCATATTTTGAGCGAGCAGCCCCAGAAGAAGCCAAAGACTGGTCTGAGGTTTTTCGTAAAACCTTTCGGTTTTTTCAAGGATCATGGCTGACCCAGGCGGTCTTTGGACGTCGCTTTGGCCGTAATGCTGTTCGAAATTTATTACGATGGCAAACCCCCTTTCGATTATCTCCTGGTTCAGCCCCTATCCTTATTGCCGCTTCAGGACCTAGCCTTGAATCTTTACTCCCTTGGCTGAAGCGTCATCGCCAGCAGTATGAACTTTGGGCTCTCCCCTCCAGCCTTCGATTTTTAATAGCTCAAGGCCTCAAACCCGACCTCGCCGTAGCCACGGATGGAGGGTGGTATGCCCGTGAATTACTTTGGCCCTTGAAACAGGAGCCTCTTCCTCTACTTTGTGCCCTTACTTCAGCGGCGGATCGTGTGCTGGAAAGCCATCCCGTAGCCTTCTTTACGCAAGGAGAGCCCTGGGAAATTCCGTTAGCTTCGGGGTTTCCAGCTCTATTACCGCCGGTGCCTAGTCAAGGCACAGTCGCTGTCAGTGCTGTTCAACTCGCTTGTGCCGCAACCACAGGTCCAGTCCTCGTCGCAGGGATGGATTTAGCCTACCGTGCAGGTCACAGTCATCCCCATCCGCACCCGGTAGAAGACCGTTTGAGCTGTTGCAGTCAACGTTTAGCTACCGACGAGACGCGTCACTGGCAACAAATTTCTTCTCAAAGTATCGAGCTTCAAGGGGGTAGAACGAGCCCTGCCATGAAAACCTATGCAGAATGGCTGGATGCCCCACAACGGTTTTCTCGACCGGTGTTTCGCTTGCTCACGGATTGCCCACTTTTACGCTGGCAGTCTATGTTGGAATTGTCTTTAGCTCAGGCTGAGAAACTGCTTTCCAGCATACAAGGAACAGCCTCAGTGAAAGAAAAATATGCCTCAAATTGGCCCAACTTAGAAGAACGTCGTTTACTTTTACGCCGAAACCTCAATAAGCTTCGCGAACTCCGTTCGACCGACCCTCAGATCTCACAAGCCTTGACCTTTACTCGTCGTTCCTCGGCGTTAACTTCGGAACAAGAGTTAGAGCATTGGGAGAGTTTACTTTGACACCGTCTGACTTCTGGCAACGGAACTTGAATGCTCTTCAACAACGCTCTTCCCAAGAACTTTCAGGTTTGCAGGACTTGTTGCCCTTGGGTCCTTGGCCAGGTCCTTGGGTAACAGATCGAGACGGTCGTTTTCTGCCACCCGTACCAAACAAAGTTCCGCTTACCGCTTGTTTTTCGACGTATGATCCCGTCAAAGAAGCCCAACGCTGGGTTGAAGGAATTCCTGAAGGTTCCCTCGTCGTTTGGGGAGGGCCTTCAGTTCAAGCCTTACAAGGCCTTATGCAACGTTCACCCCCAATCATCATTATCGTTGAACCACGACTCGCCTTCTGGCAGGCGTCTTTTTCGGCGGCAGATTGGACGGCGATTCTCAAACACCCTTCGCTTTTTATCCCCGCGACTCCCCAAGAACTCCAAACTCTGTTGCAGAACAGACACATCCCCCTCTGGGATCGAACGCTGACCAGCGTTGAGTGGCGAGCCACAGCCGACTTTGACAGGCAAAGCTGGAAGGAAGCCTGGCTAAAAGCTCAAGATTCCTGGAAAGGAGATTTGTCGACGCAAGTCCGTATGGGTCGTTTATGGATGCGCCAAACGTTGACGAATCTTGCCCGACTGAAACCTTATCACAGCTCCTGGAGTCCCTGGGATACCGTGATTGTAGCCGGGGCAGGACCAGGTCTTGAAACTGCTTTGGAAGAACCCCGTCACCAAAAGCTTCTGTATCAACGGCCCCCAAGTCATCGTCTCTTTGCGGTTGATACGGCTTTACCAGCTTTGATTAGCCGCGGCATTGAGCCAGATCTCATAGTCAGTTTAGATGGGCAAATGGTTTCGTATCAGCATTTTTTGCCGTCATTTCCCGACCATATTCCCCTTTTAGCTGAACTATCTTCCTTGCCACTGCTCAACCGCTTGAAAAATCCTCTTCTTCGCTTTTTAGGAGTTCACCCCTTACACCGATGGATACACTCTAGGTACCCGGAATTGCCGCAATTTTCTTTCCCCTTTGGTCAAGTTGCTGGTTCGGCCTTAGAAGCGGCTTACCACTGGGGGGCCCAAAAAGCGTTGTTATGGGGGTTAGACTTTGCCTATCCAGAAGGGAAAACCTACGCCCGAGGTACCTACGTCTATCCCTATTTTGAACAACGGGCCCATCGATTACGCCCCCTAGATAGTCAACTTGTAGGTTTTGCCTTTCGGACCCAGTCCCTTCAACGGTGGAAAACTTCAAAGGGATTCAGCTATACCAACCAGGTGTTAAAAGGATACCGAGATCAACTCGAGAGGGGAGTTCAGTCTTGGACCATGAATTTTGACGTTTGGGAGGGGCGAGGACTAGAGTTACGCTTGCCAAAGCAGAATATATCGCACCAGAACACCCCACGTTTGCCAATTTCGTATACTCCATCGGCTGAACGCTGGGAGCAATTTCAGACAGAACTTCAACAGGTTTGGACGTTATTACCTACTCCGACAGCCCAGCAAACCTGGAGAGCGTACGCTCAGGGTCTATCAAGCTCACAGCTTGAGGCTTGGATGACACTTTGGCCCCTATCTGCTTGGACCAGCGAACATTCTGAGACTCAACAAGAGTTAGGGACTTCTCCCCCCCGTTGGCAAGAAATTTTTCTAGAATCGCGTGAAAATGCCCTCAAAATTCTCAGGAATATTTGATTAAGCCGACAAGACCTGGCATATAATAGGATTATGAACTCATTGTTATGGCGAATCTACGCTGTGGTCGTCTTGGTAGGGATGATCGTATTTAGCTTTTGGGTGGTGCAGGATTGGCGCGGCAAAAAACATTTGGCCCAAGAACAAGCCCACTTAGCCTTACAGCAAACGGCCCAACTGCTTGCGACAGGGTTGCCAGAATCACAAGAAAAAGACAAGCTCCTTCTTCAAAAGACTTTACTCAACGACCTGCATTGGAAAGTGATCTTTATAAGTTCCACACAATATGGTACGGAATTTTATTGGGGGCCACCGCCTGCTCCACGTAAGCCAATTTCAACGACTGACGTTTACGTTCCCCTGCCTTCCTGGAAGCCCAATTACTTCACACAGGTAGAAGCTTCGGTCCCCCTACCGAATACACCTTATTCTCAACAATTGACTGGGATACGTCAATTTTTTGGGAACTCTGACCTTTTCGATACCTTACGAGCTTTAGCCGTTTTTTTAACAGCTTTAACTCTCGTGACGGGCATCTTTTTACTCTTTGCCAGTTCACAAGCTTCAACACCTCCCAAAGAAAATCTTACGCCAGATTTCCCCCAAGAGCCTGTTCAGTCCACACGTCAATCTTCCCAAGCTTGGGACTTGGACTATGACTTTCCGGATCTCGACTTAGAAGACACCAAGTCCCCCGAACCTGAGTTAGAATTAGGTCCGATCGAAAACTTGCCCCCGCTAGAGTTCGTAACTCCAGCTTCCAAAGCTTCGCAAGAAGACTGGTCTGAATTAACCCTTGAGGATTTGGAAGCTCCAGCTCCACTGGCGGAACCTCATCAACCCAATTTAAAAGCGAGACTGAAAGAACTTTCTCAAGTTGAGCCGAATCAAGAACTCAGTGTCATTGCTTTTGCCCGCTTGCCTTTAGGAAACCCTCAAGATACAGCCCGAAAATTGTTTGAAGCTGTCGGTAGCCAAGAAGGCTTCGAAACACCCAGTTTTTATGCCGTTCTTTTGCCCGGCGTTGGGCTTGAAGAGGCCCTCCAAAAAGCTAAAGTTGCCTCTCAAGTATTACCGGGGGTTGTTGCCGGAGTCAGCGCTTTAGCTGGCCGCTCTACTCTCCCTGAAACCTTGATATCAGAAGCAGAGCGGGCTCTTCAACGAGCGGTAGAAACAGCTAGACCGGCACTGGGATATAAAATCCTCACAGAACACACTTGGGTCTAATCTTGGACAGCAAAGGCTGAGTTATATCCTTGTTGCTGAAACAATAAAAGAAGAATCCCCAACTGTGATCGGGGTGCCGTTGCTACCAAAATATAGTATTTCTCGTGACCTAATCTCTTGGTTAACACCGTCAGGGGCACATACGATTTGATGGTGTTTAGCGCGTTTAAAAGATCCTGCTCTTTAACAAACGCCGCCAACTGAACATAACTCTGACCATTAAGAGAGGTCACATGGTGAATATTGCCAAGTATTGATCCCCTCAAAGCTCCAGGTACACTTAATGCATGGGCTTGAGGCAAAGGTGGAGCTAAAGCAAGGGCGGGAGCCGTCTCGGCCGAAGGGATTGGAACGGTTGGTGTGGTAGCTGGTGTGGTAACTGTTGGGGTGGCAGGCACCACGGGTGCCGAAGCTGGGGGCGCTTCTATAACAGGCGCCGAAGGCGTCAGTTTTGGTGTTGGATTAGACTCTGCCACAGGCGGGGTTGCCGGAACAGCAAGCGGTGTCGGTACAGGTAAAGGTAAGGGAGCACTTGCCGCCGGTAAGCTGGCAGAGGTTGGTAAAGTTGTGGGATTCTCAGTGACTGAAGGGGTCGGAGACGGTGACGGACTTGGAGTAGAACTTGCCGCAGCGGGAAGCGCAGGCGTTACAGGCACAGGCGGCGGTAAAGGTATGGGGACAGGGGCGGTTGTGGCTGGTAAGTTAGCTGTCGTTGGTAATGCGGAAGGTTTCGGTATAACTGACGGCGTCGGCGTAACCGTCGGCGTCGGTGAGGGCGACGGAACAGGAGCTGTTGTCACTTTGGCCAAAGATGGAGAAACATCAGGATCTGGATTCCATGTTTTGTCTCCTCCCGAAGCCAGATACCCTTCTAAAGAATTGTCGATCTGAACGGAAACGGGAACGCTTTCCCCTTTTTCCATTCCCAGAGCTGAAGCCGCTTTGGGAGACAAAACGACTAAACTAGGTGAGCCCAAAGGTAGACTTGACGTGACTCGAACTTGAACAGTTTTATGAGTCTGATAACTTTCGACAATTAAGATAGTATTGCGTGGAAATTGATCCGTGGCGGCAAAATACCCATCCAAGGGAAGGGAGGGATCAGCCCAAACTTCTGCCTGTCCTTTCCAACTGGTCTGAGCCCATACCGGGGTGCTGAAACATAAAAAGACCAGTAGAATGCCGAAAGCATGCTTCATATTTATCTCCACCCTAGTTTTTCGACAAAACTTTCTTCATTCCTTAGCTAACGTTGTGTGGAAAGTGAAAAGTAACCTTGTTCTTAGCCTTTTGAAAGGGGTTAACGAACAAGATAAGGTCCAGCTTCTAGGCCTTCTCCATCAGAATTCTTGGTGTAAAACACAAGCCAACGAGCTTGGGGAGGGCCTTGCGAAGGTGTTTGGAAGAGTGGCGAGGTTAATACTTGATCACTAAATTGAATCGAACTGAGAAAATTCCCTTGTGAATCGTAAACCCAAACTAAACAAGGACGGGGAAAGTGTTGAATTTGAATAGATGGTTTATCTTGAAAAACTGGGCTTGCCAGTTTGGGTTTTTCTGTGGTTCCAAGCTTTTCTGTAGTTCCAGGCTTTTCTGTAACCCCCAAGGGAGCCGGCAACGTAAACTCACTTTCTGAGGTTTGACCAGCTTTGGTCACGACTGTAACTGTCCACGTACCAGTAGGTATGGAGTCTTCCTGGGATGTTTCGAGATTATTGGTTCCCAACCATATGGCTTCTCCGTTTTGGCGATAAGCCCAATTCGTTTTATCGAGCTTCCACCAAACTTCAGAAGCCGGATGTCGGATGACGATTTTTTGAATATCTGTCCAACCGTCTTTGTTTTGCACTTGGGTCCAAACAGCTAAACGTTCTGACCATTTTTTCAGCGTAGGATCAAAGTGGTGATTAATCTGAGTAAAAGTTTGAATAATGGCAGGCGTTGAGGGCTGACAAGCACTGAGTACGAGTGCTAAACCAACCAGGCAAAACCCAAATTTCACAACAGGCTTTATAATTGCCGAGCGGCGTCGTGCAAAGCTTGAATCCAAAGGTCGACCTCTTCGACCGTATTATAGAGATAAAAACTCGCTCTGGCAGTAGAAACAACACCAATTTTACGAGCTAAGGGATGAGCACAGTGGTGTCCCGCGCGAACAGCAATGCCTTTTTGGTCTAAGAAGGCAGCTAAATCATGCGAATGAACACCTTCTAAAGTAAAAGCTATCACTCCACCACGCTCTTTGGCATGTCCAAAAACGGTGACACCTGGAACTTGAACCACCCGTTCTAAGGCATATTGAGTTAATTCCTGTTCGTAGCTATGAACCCACGACAAATTGGCAGCATCCAGATAGTCCATGGCCGCCGCAAGTCCTATAGCGCCTTCCATGTGAGGAGTGCCAGCTTCAAACTTATACGGTAAAACATTCGGTTCAAAACCTTCTAGGGTGACAGACCGAATCATTTCCCCCCCACCGGCAAAAGGCGGAAGTGCTTCAAGAAGGTCTTTTTTACCATATAAAACGCCGATCCCCGTTGGACCTAGCATTTTATGACCTGAGAAGGCGTAAAAATCTGCGTCTAAGGTTTGGACATTGAGGGGAAGATGGGGAGCGGCCTGAGCCCCATCTACTAAGACGGGAACACCGCGTTCGTGAGCAAACTGAATGATCTCGGCAACAGGATTGATTGTCCCCAAGACGTTGGATACATGCGTTACAGCCACCAAACGAATACGTTCTGACCATAACTTAGGTAATTGGGTAAGTTCTAATTCTCCTTGAGCGTCAAAAGGAATGAATTTTAGACGCAACCCACGTTGCTGAGCGGCCATCTGCCACGGTACTAAGTTGGCATGGTGCTCCATTTCACTCAAAAGGATTTCATCACCGGCTTTTAAATTCTGTGTAAAAGAAGAAGCCACAAGGTTGATGGATTCTGTGGTACCGCGAGTAAAAATGACTTCTTCAGAAGACCGAGCCTGAATATAACGAACGGTACGCTCTCGAGCCGCTTCATAGAGCCGAGTGGCTTCTTCACCTAACCCATGAATGGCTCGATGGACGTTGGCATTCGCAGTTTCATAGTAAGCCCGCATAGCGTCCAACACCGACACCGGTTTTTGGGTTGTGGCCGCGTTATCAAGATAAACCAACTTTCTCGCTTTGCCCCCAAAGGTCAAAGGTCGATCCAAAATGGGAAAATCTTGACGAAGTTGACGAGCTTTGGTGTCGTCAGGTGGAATGCCCATCACGGAGCTCCCAAGGATTGGGCAACATAGTTTTCAATGTCTTGCCGCAAAAACTCAGGCGCTTCCGCGATCAATTCTGCAAATAATCCTTCGGCGATGAGCAAGCGGGCTTCTGCCCGAGAAAAGCCTCGCGACATGAGATAAAACACCTCATCTTCATTCACTTTTCCCGTTGTGGAACCATGAGAACATTTCACATCATTGGTGTCGATCTTTAACTGTGGCAAACTATCTGCGCGGGCACCATCGGTTAAAACTAAGTTCTTATTGGAAAGATAGGCATCGGTGCGCGGCGCCTGTGGTGCGACATCAATGAGTCCCTGAAATACAGTACGCGAACGGTCACGTACAGCGCCTTTGTACAAGGCATAGCTTGCAGTATTCGGAGCCCTATGATTTTGCACAACGCGAAGGTCTTTATGTTGATCTTGTACGGCAAAATACAGACCATGGGTTTTTAGAGAAGCCCCTTCCCCTTCTAAGTTCAAGGCCAAGTCGGTTTTCACCAGACGAGCACCTAATTGTGCCGACCAATGAAATAACTGGGCATCTCGGGCCAAGCGTACCGACGAATGATCTACCCAAGCTGTTTGTGTTCCATATTCTTGGACATCCACAATCGATACCACGGCCCCTTCGTCCAAAAGAACTTGCATGCCAGAGTTAACCGTGAGGGGCGTATCTCTACTGTTTCGTCTTAGCACCACTTGAAACTGGCTGGCGCGACCTGCATTAATCACCACATGAGGCGAGCTGAGGCTATCTGCTTTAGTTTCAACCAGTTCAATTAAAAGGGGCTGATCCAAAACAGCCTTTGCCGGCACAGAAAGAAAAACACCCGAGTCCATCAAGGCCGCGTGAAGTGGAAGAACTTTGTTATTCAGATTTCTCAGCATATCCGCAAAAATGGTCTCTAAAGCAGTTGGATTGGCTAATCCCTTACCCAGCACGGCCTCTCGAAGAGGCAACAGTTGAACACCTTGACTTGTCAGTGCGGGTGACAGCCAAGTGGTCACAGTCTCCCCTTGAACTTTTAAGTAACCTGAGAAGCCTTCTCGTGGAGCACCAAGCTTCTGTTGTTCTTGAACAGCTGGAAGAGGTAACCGGTTTTCTAATTCAAAACCCGATACATCGGTTCTGTGCCATTCTTCAACACGACGATGCGGCCAGGGCAAATCTGCCACCTCTGCACGGGCCCTCGCCCGAAAAGCTTTCATCCATTCTGGTTCATTTGGCCAACCAGTAAACGCTGGGATATTCAAACTCACTTGTGTTGTTCCTTGCTTAATTCTTGAAACTTCCTCGCAGCGATCAGCCGACCGAGCCTTCCATCTCCAACTCAATCAGACGGTTGAGTTCAATGGCGTATTCCATCGGAAGCTGTTTCACCAAGGGGTCGATAAACCCGTTGACGATCATGGAACCCGCTTCTTCCTCGCTGATACCACGGCTCATTAGATAGAGAAGCTGATCTTCACTAATTTTCGAGACTTTGGCTTCATGTTCCATACTGACATCGTCTGTTTGAATATCCATGACCGGGTAGGTGTTCGTTTTGGCGGTTTCGTCCAACAGCAGGGCATCACACTCGACCTTGGAACGAATATTTTTCAGGCCAGGTCCCGCTTTGATAAGGCCTCGGTAACTCGAAATGCCCCCCGAACGAGAAATCGACTTAGCCGTGACAACACTCGAGGTATTTGAAGCAAAATGCAGAATTTTGGCCCCTGTATCCTGCTCTTGACCTTTGTTGGCAAAAGCAATGGAAAGAACTTCTCCATGGGCACCTTCCCCCATCAAGAATACGGCGGGATACTTCATCGTCACCTTGGAACCGATATTGCCGTCCACCCACTCCATCGTGGCATTTTCATAGGCAAAGGCTCGTTTGGTGACGAGGTTATACATGTTATTGGACCAGTTCTGAACCGTGGAATACCGAACCCGAGCGCCCGGAAGCGCCACAATTTCGACTACCGCCGAATGCAAACTGTCTTTAGTAAAGGTAGGAGCCGTGCAACCTTCAATATAGTGAACAAACGCTCCTTCATCGACAATAATTAAGGTGCGTTCAAATTGACCAAAGCTTTTGGTGTTGACTCGGAAATAGGCTTGAAGGGGAATATCGACTTTGACTCCCGGAGGAACATAAATAAAGGAACCACCAGACCACACCGCCGTATTCAGGGCCGCAAACTTGTTATCGTTGTACGGGATTACCGTTCCAAAGTACTTTTTCACAATTTCGGGATGTTCACGAACAGCTGTTTCCGGGTCAGAAAACAACACCCCTTTTTGCTCTAAATCTTTACGGATATTATGATAAACCACTTCAGAGTCGTACTGAGCCCCTACCCCGGCTAAAAACTTCTTTTCAGCTTCAGGAATACCCAGTCTATCATAGGTGGTTCGAATTTCCTCGGGAAGATCTTCCCAAGACGTTGTTTGTTCTTCGGTGGGTTTGACGTAATAATAAATATCGTCAAAATCAATGTCCGAAAGGTACGCCCCCCAATGCGGCATGGGCAATTTTCGGAAAGTTTCATACGCACGCAACCGATACTCCAGCATCCACTTCGGTTCGCCTTTTGCCGCGCTGATTTGACGGACTACCTGTTCCGAAAGACCTTTCTCAGCTTTGATGACGCCTGTTTCAGGCATCGAAAAGCCATATTTGTAATCTACCGCAAAATCGTTTAAGGCCGGTTCACTAGACATAAGGTCTCCTTCAGGCGCCGAACTGGTCTTTAACCCAGTCGTAGCCTTTTTCTTCCAACTGATGCACCAATTCGGTACCGCCGCTGGTCACGATTTTTCCTTTATAAAGGATGTGAACTTTATCAGGATTTACGTAATTCAGAATTCTCTGGTAGTGTGTAATGATTAAGCCACCGAACTCAGGACCTCGAAGTTTATTGATCCCTTTGGAGACAACCTTGAGGGCATCAATGTCCAAGCCTGAATCGGTCTCGTCAAATACAGCAAAGTTGGGTTTTAGGGTCAAAAGCTGAAGGATTTCCATGCGCTTTTTTTCGCCCCCCGAAAAACCTTCATTCAGGTAGCGGTTAATAAAGCCCTGATCCATTTCCAGAAAGCTCATATCCTCACGGACAGTTTTTAAAAACTGACTGACCGTAAAAGCTTGTTGGCGTGCCCCAGCTTGAATTTCTGCAGCCCTTTTAAGAAACTTGCCGACTGTGACTCCGGGAATTTCCACAGGGTACTGAAAGGCCAAAAACAAACCGGCTTTCGCCCGTTCTGGCACATCCAGTTCAAGAATGTTCACCCCGTCTAATTTCACGGTGCCACCAGTGACCTTATATTTGGGGTGCCCCATCAAAATGTTGGCCAGGGTCGATTTACCATGGCCGTTGGGACCCATTAACGCATGGAACTCACCGGTTTTGATTTCTAAATCCACCCCATGCAAAATCGGCTTTCCCTCAATTTCAGCTTTTAAGCCTTCAATAATCAAACTTTTCATGCAAACTCCTTGTCAAATGGGAAAACCCAGGGATAGTTTCATTTCGTCGCTCATCATTTCTTGGCTCCAAGGCGGATCCCAAACAATCTGCACTTGAACATTCTCTACGGCTGTTCTGGCTTTAACCGTTTCTCGAATATCTTCAACGAGAAGGTCCCCCACGGGACACGCTGGCGAAGTCAAAGTAAAGTCAACTTCAATGCGATCCTCAAGAACATCCACGCGATAAATCAAGCCTAGATCTAGAATTGGAAGACCGAGGTCTGGATCAAGAACTTCACTGAGCGCTGTATAAACTTCATCGACGGTTGCCACCGGAGGCCTCCTGATACCTTATTACCATAATCAGGTATTGACACTCATAAAATAGGTTAAAACGAGGTTTTGTTCAAGTCCAAATACTTTAAATCGTGATTTTTTTAATGGTAAACATGAAAACCGTCGAGCTATATCTGACTACCAATGT
>DAIDJJ010000024.1:0-23325 GCA_027451385.1 Spirochaetales bacterium
GCCATCCAGGCCAAGCTCGACGAGCTGATCCGGGCAAGCGCGGCGCAGAACCGCTTCATCGGCATCGAGAACCTTTAAGATATCCCACTCGGGCCGATCAGCCAGGTGAACGGCATAGGGATCAACAGGAAGTCTTCGATCGTCCGTAAGAATTTTGATCATGGGATGCTTCGGATCTGTGGGATCGGTATCATAGACAATACCTAACGCTCCGTTTTTTAATTCCACCACGGAACCGAGCGGATACAGGCTGAGGGCAAAAACAAGTCGTTTGAGGATTTGATCGTCGTAGGTTTTGCGAATATCTTTCAAAAGATCCAACAAGCTGGCATGACCTGTTCTGGCGGTGCGGTAGGGACGAGACGAAATTTGAGCATCATAAGCACTCGCCACCGAAAGAATTTTGGCGGTCATGGCAATTTTATCACCTGTAAGTCCTTGGGGATACCCGGTACCATCTTCTTTTTCATGATGTTCAAGGACCGCCATGGTGATATTAGGGCTAAATCCAAGATCTTTAAGAATTCGATAACCCAGAATGGGGTGTGCTTTCAGCGCTTGCCTTTCAGCGTCAGTGAGCGATCGATTGGCGTTTTGGAAGGTGTCTGGCAACTTGAGCATGCCTATTTCGTGCAATAGACCAGCAATGCCCAGTTCAATCATCTTGTGCGAAGGCAGTTTTAACGCATCTCCAATGGCGACCGACAAGATAGCCACATTGACAGAATGACTGACGTTGTACGAAAAGCCGCTTCGGTCAAGTTCGCCCAAGCGTAAGAGATAACGACGGTTTTCTTTAAATTGAGCCATCAGAGCTTTAACTTGCTCGGTTAAGGGTTCAATGGGGACAATGGCGCGTTTCATAAAGGTGTCATACAAACGATGCGTAAACTCCAGAAGGCCGGTATAAAACTTTTGCGTGGCATCTTTGGCCGGCTGGTCTTCAGAAGCTGGGGGAAGATCTGTGGAAACATCTGTTTCGAAAGCTTCAGGGGGCGGGGCAGAATCCTCTAGGAAAACATCCGAGATTTTCCAAGTCCCCAACCGTTTGATCAGAGCTTCGGTTACCGGAGTCTCGGGGGTCAAAAGAATAAAACTATCATCTAAATACAAAGATGAACCTAATAAGGTTTTAGGTCTGAGTGAAGAAACTGAATATTCTTTCATGACTTTATCCGTTGACCCTCATCTCACAATTATCTACACTGAATCCCGATCAGGCAAGTCCAGAAAGGACTTTGCTGAGGGGGAGAGGGGCTGTGCGCTTCAAATTCCTGTTTATATTATTCAATGCTGTTCTGGGTTTATCCTTCCTGTTGTTATTTTTTATGCCCTTGCCCCTTTTGGGCTTGAATGTCCTGGCCCAGTTTTGGGCGCAAAACTGGTTTGTGGCGGCACTGTTTCTTGCCGTCATGGCGGGAATAGACGTGTACTTGCTAACTCATGGGAAGTTATTTCAACTATTGGAACGAGAAGACTGGGACGGCCTACTGAACTATCTTCAAGAAAAACTTCAACGTAAGGGCCTCTTAAGTGTGCACCAGGCCAAGTTATACGCGAATGCTTGCTTGATTCGTCAAAAACCTCAAGAAATTGAAACCCTTCGGAAACTTTTTCTCGCCAAAAAGCCCCATGCCTTACCCCAATTAGCCCTTCTTTTGGCCTTGCCGGATATTTTAGGCGGAAAAGCCCAAGAAATTCTGGACTTTTTGCTTCCACTTCTGAAAGCCCACCCCAAAGCCAAGGATGCCCCCTGGTGGCAGTGGTCGATCGCCTTTGCGCAATTGTTAGATAAAGACTGGCAAAAAGCCAAAGAAACTTTGTATGTGGTGATTGAAGATGCTCGGGACCCCGTGCTTCAACTGCTGTCCTTATACTTGCTCAATAATTTACGTCAGCGTGACGAAGAAGTTCCTCGAGTGTTAGACCCCTTAGCCCATCAATTAAAAGGGCGACTTACCGAGGCAGAATGGCATCGTACCATCGAACACCTCAAAGAACGTGTTGTTCTTGTCCTGTTTTTAAATAAACTCATTCAAGACGCAAGGTCTTGGTTAACCAATTTTCCTTCGGGAGACGAGGCATGAAAAAAACTATCCACACCGATCAAGCCCCACGAGCCATAGGCCCGTATTCACAAGCTGTTGCTGTTGGTTCTTTTGTCTTTTGTTCCGGCCAAATGCCCTTAGACCCTGCAACGATGAAAGCCCCTGAAACCCTTGCTGGTCAGGCTCGTCAGGCCCTCGAAAACCTCAAGGCCGTGGCTCAAGCCGCAGGCTGTACCTTAAACGATGCTGTCCGAGTGGGGTTGTTTTTGGCCTCTATGGAGGACTTTGCCGAAGTCAACCAGATTTACGAAGAATATATCACAGGCAAACCGGCTCGCACGACGGTTGAAGTCTCAAGGCTTCCCCGTGATGTCCGACTCGAAATTGACTGCATCTTGTACAAGGAGTCCTGACCATGAATCCCGTCCATAAATCGCACAAGCTAGATAACGTTTTGTACGATATCCGGGGAGCCGCCTTGGTCAAAGCGATGAAGATGGAAGCCGAAGGCTATCGGATTCTCAAGCTTCACACCGGGAATCCGGCCACTTTTGGCTTCAATGCACCTGAAGAAGTCGTACGAGACATGATCGTCAACCTGAACAACGCTCAAGGCTATTCTGATTCGAAAGGAATCTTTGCGGCCAGAAAAGCGGTGATGCAATACTCGCAAGAAAAAGGTGTGCGTGGGGTCGAAATTGACGATGTGTGGATCGGGAACGGGGTAAGTGAGCTCATCCAAATTGCCATGCAGGGGTTATTGGACTCCGGCGACGAAATTCTCATTCCCTCACCGGATTACCCCTTGTGGACGGCCGCCGCGACCCTAGCTGGGGGCAAGCCGGTGCATTACCTTTGCGACGAAGCTTCGAACTGGATGCCCGACCTCAAAGATTTGGAAGCCAAGATTACTTCTCGAACGAGGGGAGTCGTCATCATTAACCCCAACAACCCCACGGGGGCGGTCTATCCGCGAGAGGTGCTGGAATCACTCCTCGAGGTTGCCCGACGTCACGGGTTGATTGTCTTTTCAGATGAGATTTACGATAAAATTCTCTACGACGGGGCGACGCACCATTCGACCGCCAGTCTTGCCGACGATATCCTCGTTGTTACCTTTAACGGCTTGTCGAAGGCCTACCGGGCAGCGGGCTTTCGTTCGGGGTGGATGTATCTCTCTGGCCCTAAAAAACTCGCTGCCGGCTATCGGGAAGGCTTGGACTTATTAGCGAACATGCGCATGTGCTCAAATGTTCCAGCCCAGTACGCGATCCAAACTTCCCTGGGCGGTTATCAGAGCATTTATGATCTGACCAAACCCGGCGGCCGTTTGTACGAGCAACGAACGTATGCGTGGAAGCGGCTCAACTCAATTCCCGGCGTTTCGTGCTGCAAACCCGAAGGTGCTTTATACCTATTTCCCCGCTTAGATGAGCGTTTTGGGATCCATGATGACCAGAAGTTTATTTATGACTTTCTGATTGCCAAACGTGTCCTCTTGGTTCAAGGTAAAGGCTTCAATTGGCCGCATCCTGACCATTTCCGGATAGTGTTCTTGCCCAACTTAGAAGATCTCAAAATGGCCTTAGATGGGCTGGAAGAATTCTTGTCAGACTATCGCCAAGGTTAAAAAGCGTGCTTCGTGTTTTTCAATATGCGGGTTTTTTTCTCTTAGGAGTCGTGGGGGGGATGATCGGTCCTTTGATCCCCTTTATTCGCCACGACCTGGCAATAGGCTACGGGGCCGCCGGTTTGCTGTTTTCTGCTCAATCGATAGGAAGTATCGCGGTGCTCCTGGTAGCAGGCTGGTTGGTACACCGCCAAGGCGTCCGCTGGATTCTTAACCTGGGTTCGATTGGCTTTGCGCTTGGCCTAGCTGTGTCGTCCCTGGCACCTTCGGTAGAAATCCTCTTGGCTGGCAATGTCCTTATTGGCATTGGCATGTCCTTGTGGGACGTGGGAATCAGTACTTCAACCATGGATGCCACGTCGCACGGAAAAGGAAAAGCTCTCAACCTTTTGCACTTCTTTTTTGGGGCTGGGGCTGTTGCCGGTCCGTTGGCGGCTTGGATCGCTAGTGACCATTGGCGCCTCGCCTTGGGGGTCTTGGCGGTTGTGCCCCTGGGCTTGTTAGTTTTGATCAACAAAATGCCGGTACCCGCTACCCCTTCGGCTCCTTCGGCCGTCCGCTTTGGTGTCTACCGAAAGCCGTTGTTATGGCTGATCGCGGTGGCTCTTTCGGTCTACTGCGGGGTGGAGTGGGGAGTAGGGGCCTGGTTTCCCTCGTACTGGGTCGCGGCTGGGAAAGGGGTTGACCCCAATTTGGTGACCAGCCTTTTTTGGCTGACCTTTTCCTTGGGACGTTTTTTTGTCGGGGGCTTGGCTGATCGCTGGGGCTTTGGCCGTTTTTTGGGCTTGGCCTTGGCGGCCAGCGGTGGGGCTATTCTGTTGTGGCTCTTGAGTCCCACTCCTGAAATTTCTTTGCTTGCCGTTTTATTGCTAGGGGTGGCTTTGGCGGGAATTTACCCGACGTTCGTGGCCTTGGCCTCTCAGCGTTTTCCCGCTTCTTCGGGGCAAGTTGCCAGTGTCCTTTCGATCTTTGCTGGTCTCGGCACCCTGCTTTGGCCACCTTTGATGGGGGTCTGGGCGGATGTTCATCGCATCCAATCGCTCCCGGTTTCTGAATTCGGGGTGTGGTTGGTCTTAGCCCTCGTGGGAGCCGTGACGTTGTGGAAAGCTCGCGAATCTACACGGGGCTAAAGCTTTCGATTGTCATGACGAACCCTCACCGATATAATTCCCCCATGAACAATGTCCGTGTACGGTATGCGCCTTCTCCAACGGGGCTTCAGCACATTGGCGGTTTACGAACCGCCCTGTTTAATTATTTACTAGCCCGAGCTCTCGGGGGGAAGTTTTATTTACGGATTGAAGATACGGATCAAACCCGCTACAACTCCGAAGCGGTAGATGACCTTTACGAAACCTTGCGCTGGGCAGGCTTAGAGTGGGACGAAGGTCCTGATTGCGGGGGGCCTTTTGGGCCGTATGTACAAAGCCAACGGTTAGAACTTTACCGTCAAACGGCGGACCAGCTTTTATCAACCGGACATGCCTACCGTTGCTTTTGTACCCCCGAACGGTTGACCGAGCTACGGGCTTGGCAAGAACAACAGCATATCCCTTCTGGGTACGACCGTCGTTGCCGGACACTTTCGAAAGAAGAGTCGGAAAAACTGGTCCAGGACGGAACTCCCTATGTCATTCGGTTTGTTCAAAAGGACGAAACGGTAGCCTTTGACGATGAAATTTTGGGCCGTATCGAAAAAGCCGGCACGGACTTACCTGTCGATCCTGTGCTTTTAAAGTCTGATGGGTACCCCACCTACCATTTAGCGCACGTAACCGACGACCATCTGATGCAAACGACGCACGTCCTGAGAGCTCAAGAATGGCTCCCCAGCGCCCCGCTCCACGTTCAGTTGTTTGATGCCTTGGGGTGGGAGCGGCCGAAGTATGTTCACTTACCCTTGATTTTGGGCGCGGATGGGCAAAAGCTCTCGAAGCGACACGGGGCCACCAGTGTCCGGCAATTCAAAGAGGCGGGGTACTTGCCTTCGGCTCTCGTCAATTATTTAGCCCTTTTGGGGTGGAGCGCCGGGGGGGATCGTGAGTTTTTTACCCTAGCGGAATTAGAAAAGCAGTTTTCTTTAGACCGGCTCAATAAAGCCCCTGGCGTCTTTGACTATAAAAAGCTCGAACACTTTAATGCCGCTTACCTCAGGAACTTGTCAGAGGCCGACTTGGTTGAAAAGCTACTGGCCGAGTTAGCCCGGGCAGGATTGGTGGCGAATCCTCCCACGGATACTCAACGAAAGCAGACAGAACTGATGGCTCCCCTGGTGCGAGAACGGTTGAACTTCCTCAACGAGGCTCCAGCAATGCTCCAATTTGTGTTTGCTGAGCCAACTCCTGCCGCCACTGCAGAATTGATTCCTAAAAAAGCGACCGTCGAAACGGCGGCCCAAATTTTGACGGCCGCGCTGGCTCTGCTTCCTGGCTTAGAGGGGCGCCCGAGCGAAGCTACCGAACACCTCTTTCGAGCCAAAGCTGAAGAGCTGGGGTTCAAGCTGGGGGACTTTATGCACCCCCTCCGCGTTGCCGTGTCGGGGAGCAAAGTCAGCCCTCCGATGTTTGGTTCCATGCTGGCTGTGGGTGAAGCTCGAGTACGAGCTCGGCTTGAGGCGGCCTTGAGGTTGTTAACCTCTTAATCAGCTTTCTTGCCAAAATGTCATGGGAACAGTAAAGTATCAATTTGGGCCCTAAGAGCCCCTGGGAGTACCTTGATGAGTGAAAAAACAGACGCGGTGAAAGCGAATGTCACCCTGGATAAACTTGTATCGCTATCCCGCCGTCGCGGCTTTGTCTTTCAGTCCAGCGAGATTTACGGTGGTCAATCTGGAGCGTGGGACTACGGTCCCTTGGGAGTAGAACTCAAGAAAAATATCCAGCAGGTTTGGTGGAAAGAAATGACCCAAATGCACGACAATATCGTGGGTTTGGACGCAGCCATTCTGATGCACCCCAAGGTCTGGTCGGCTTCAGGCCATGTCGAAAACTTTACAGATCCTCTCGTGGAATGTAAAAAATGCAAGGGCCGTTTTCGGGCCGATCATATTGATCTCAAAGGGCCCTGTCCCACCTGCGGCAGCCGCGATACCCTGGGGGAACCCCGCAAGTTCAACCTCATGTTCACCACGCATATAGGACCAGTCGAAGAAACTTCCAGTCTAATTTATTTACGACCTGAAACCGCTCAAGGAATCTTTGTTAACTTTAAAAATGTGGTGGCTTCAAGCCGGGTTAAAGTTCCCTTTGGAATTGCTCAAGTAGGTAAGGCTTTCCGCAACGAAATCGTTACCAAAGCCTTCATCTTCCGGACTGCTGAGTTTGAACAAATGGAAATGCAATTCTTTATTAACCCCAAAGAAGAGCCCAAATGGTTTGAGTACTGGAAGCAAAGCCGCATTGACTACTATTCGAACAAGCTGGGCATTGCTCCCGAACACTTGCGTTTTCATCAGCACGGCAAAGATGAGTTAGCTCACTATGCCATCAATGCTTTTGACATCGAGTTTTTGTTCCCCATGGGGTGGCAAGAACTGGAGGGTATCCACAGTCGTTCCGATTACGACTTGCGACGTCACCAGGAATTTTCGGGGGATAAGCAAGAATACCTCGATCAAGAAACCCAAGAGCGGTTTATTCCCTATGTTATCGAGACAAGTGCTGGTCTTACCCGTTCGGTCCTCATGGTTTTGACCGATGCCTACGAAGAAGAAACCTTAGGTGAGGGCGATGTCCGGACTGTCATGCATTTTCATCCCAACTTGGCCCCTGTTAAAGTCGCCGTGATGCCGGTGGTAAAAAAGGATGGACTTTTGGAGTTAGCTCAAGAGCTTGAAAAAAGTCTTCGAGAAGAGTTTACCACGATGCTGGAACCCACGGGAAACATTGGGAAAAACTACCGACGCCAGGATGAAATCGGCACACCCTACTGCGTTACTGTCGATTATCAGACTAAGGATGACCAAACAGTTACCATTCGCTATCGGGACAGTATGAAACAAGAGCGAATTAAAATTGCTGACCTCGTCAGCTTTATTCGTAATAACATAAAGAATTATCGTCGCGGTCAATAAGACTTCTCGAAAAGACAATTCCAAAAACCGGAGGTTAACCCTCCGGTTTTTTTTTGCATGAAAAAAAACTTGCCAGCTTAACGAGGTGGGTGTATAAGAAATTTAGTAGGGAAATTAACGTGTGCACCTTAGGTAATTATAACTAAGAAAAAATGGCACACGGAATAAAAGGAAAGGCTTATGAAAATGATCCTGGGGCTGATTGCCCTTGTTGCTTTGGCCGTCGGTTGCAGTAGTCCAACCGCCTTAGTGTCTAGCAGTAGTTCAAGCACTGCCAATCGTGCAGTCATGTCGAACATGACAACGTTCTCAGGTGACGGTGTTGTTTTGGACATGTGGCAGTGGTCGTTCTCGGCGATTCAGAATGTTCTGCCGCAAGTGGCTGCAGATGGATATTCTGCCATTCAAGTTTCGCCGGTTCAGGGGACCAAGAATAATACCTCCTTGGCCAACGGGTTTGCCTGGTACTTGTTCTACCAACCCGTTAACCTGAAAGTTGGCAACGCTCAGTTGGGCTCAGAAACAGATTTCAAAAATTTGTGTGCGGCGGCTAAGTCGTACGGTATCAAAATCATCGTGGACGCGGTGTTGAATCAAGTCGCCGACGATGGTACCTCGGGACAATTTGACCCTGCGGTAGACCCGAGTATTGCTAACTACTCCTACTTTCATAACTTAGGCACCGTTCAAAATTGGCAGAACCGCTATGATGAAACCCAGCAAAACTTGGGCAACGGTCCTGACTGGGATACCCAAAGCAGTACCGTCCAGCAAATGCAGTTGGCTTTCTTAAATCAGAGCGTGGCTGATGGGGCTGGTGGTTTCCGTTTTGACGCCGCCAAGAGCATTGAAACCAACGTCGGTATCGATGCTGGGCAATCTTATGCCGGGAATTGGTGGGAAACCATGATGAATGGCATTAGCGGATCTTCGAATTTGTTTATGTACGGTGAAGTTCTTCAAGACGTGAATGACAACGCCCAAGGTTATCAGCAATTTGTCCGTACCACCAACGTCAATTACCTCAGTCAGGTTTCTTCCGCAATTGATTCCCAAAACTTGTCCACGGGCAACCTCATGAACTTTACCCATGCGGTTTCAGGAAATACCTACAACGATAATCCTTCGAAGATTGTGACTTATATCGAAGACTGGGATAACTACGAAGGGTCGGTCGGGGTCAATACTTCGTCCTTCTCGTACAACAAACGCCTTTTGGCCAACGCCATCATGGCCAGCCGTGCCGGTGCTGTGGATATCGTTTTTGCCCGCCCCAATGAAAACTTGTGGAGTGACCCCGTGCTGAAGGCTGTCATTAACTTTAAAAATGCCGCCGCCGGTCAAGGCGAATACCTTCGCAACCCTTCCAACGATAATGCCGTTTTGATTGTCGAACGCGGAACCCTGGGGGCTACGCTCATCAATGCCGGTGGTTCAGCTTATATTACCTCCGCTACAGCTCTTCCCAACGGCACCTATACAGATCAAGGTCCCTCGGGAGCTGTCTTTACGGTATCGAACGGAACTCTGACGGGAACTATGCCCGGGACAACAGCGGTTGTCCTGGAAGCCTCACCGTCTCCTTCACCCACACCGACCCCCACCCCAACCCCGACACCCTCTGGTTACACCTCAAACTACAGCACCATGTACCTGCGGGGAACCATGAACTCGTGGGGAACCACTGCCATGACCTTGGTGGCCAATCACGTATGGCAAGCTCAAGTCAGCTTAGCGGCTTCTACAGCCTACCAGTACAAATACGATGCTACAGGTACTTGGGCTTCTACTAGCAACTGGGGAACTTCGTCCACAGCCGGAACTGCTGCCGTTGCTGGGGGCAACATCGGCTATACCACGGGAGCCGCAGGAACTTATACCTTCCAGTTTAACGATAGTACCCTTGCGTATAGTGTTTCGACTTCGGCAGTTACTCCCACCGCCAGTACGCCTACCTTTAGCGTTGCCGCCGGAAGTGTAGCCAGCGGGACTTCGGTCACGATCAGCACTTCGACCTCTGGAGCCACCATCTATTACACCACCGACGGCTCGACCCCGACGACGGCCAGCACCAGTGGCACTGCCGGTTCTTCTTCTGCAACCGTCTCGGTGAGTGCTTCTGAAACCGTAAAAGCGATTGCGGTGGAGTCCGGGTATAACACCAGCTCTGTGGCCAGTGCGTCGTATACAGTTTCGACCAGCAGTGGCACCCTGACCATTGTCTTTATCGACAATGGCTCGTCCCAAAATGTCACCTTCCCTGGTGATGCGAATAACTGGAGCTTGACCGCGAATACCTTGTCGGCATCGCCCAATTCCACGTCCACCATCACCATCGCGAATGGAGTTACGGCCACCACGATCGCCCGAGGGAACAATGCCAGCACGCTAGAATTGCAAGTGTCCAATACGTCTTCGGGCTGGAACGGAGCCTGGGGTTTTGGATCGTGGAGCAAGTCGAGCAACATAAGCTTTAGCAACTCGACGAACACCCAGATCAGTATTCCCTGTACAGCAGGACAGAACGTGACTTTGACCATCAACGTCAGCACAACCACTCTGAGCGCTACCGTTCAGTAAGACCGAGTTGACTACGAATTGAGCTAGAGTTTTCCAGGTCTTTACGGGCCTGGAAAACTTTTTTTTGAGGTATACATGAGTTTTAAAGGTTTTTCTTTAGCCGCGCTTGCGGCTGTTCTTATTTTTAGTTCTTGTTCACAACCGACTGGTGCAAACAGTGCCGCAACACCTTTAAGCGGGTCTTCGGCAACGGTTTCGAGCATTGTGCAGATCAAGACGCCCAGCGTTACACCCACTGACACGTTGTCAGCCACCTTACCTAGTACGGTGAACCAAAGCGTCATCTTGGATGCGTGGTTGTGGTCCTTTTCTGACATACAGGCCAACTTAGCCAACATTGCCGCCGCAGGGTACAACGCGGTGGAGATTTCTCCGCTAGAACCACTAAAGCAGGCCGCGACCCTCTCTTCTTGGTGGTTACTGTATCAACCCTGTGACCTGACGATTGGTAACCCCACCTTGGGGGATGAGACCGGCTTTAAAAATCTCACGGCGGCCGCTTCCACCTACGGGATCAAAATCATTGTGGACGCCGTGCTCAATCAAACTGCCGATAACGGGACGGCTGGTGGCTTTGACCCCCATGTGGCCAGCTATATTCAGGCAAATCAAGCGGCCTGGTTCCATCATAATCCTTCAGTAATAGATTGGACGAATCGAATGCAAGAAACCCAGTATGATTTAGGAAATGGTCCTGACTGGAACACCCAAAACACCACGGTGCAAAGTCTTATGCTGGGGTTCTTGAATCAGTGTGTCGCCGATGGGGCAGGTGGGTTTCGCTTTGACGCCGCCAAAAGCATTGAAACCAATGCTGGCGTGGATGCCGGACAAACCTGGACCGGGGCTGGGGCCGCCGGCAGTGTTACTCTATACCAATGGGACCCGGTGGCTTTGAAACTGACTAGCACGCCTTATGCTACGGCGGGAACTGGAAATTTTTGGGATGACGTTCTGCCTAACTTAACCAATAAAGCCAACCTCTTTTTGTACGGCGAGGTTATTCAAGACATAAACGACAGCGCGGACAACGAAAACGGCTACCAAACCTATTTTCGAACGACGGCAACGAATGTTTTGGGTCAGTTGGCTTCCGCCTATACTAACGGAGACCTGACCGGGTTAGGCACAATTCAGGCTAGCTCTGGAAGTGGAGAAGATCCCAACAAAATTGTGGTTTATACCGAAAACTGGGATAATTATACGAATGGTTTGTATCACACAGTGGGACAAAGTTACGCCCAACGCTTGGTAGAAAACGCCATTTTGACGGCTCGGGCCGGCATGGTGAATATTGTGTTTGTACGGCCGGGCGAAGGTCTGTGGTACGACCCTGTGATGGTTGCCGTGAACCGCTTTCATAACCTGATGGCAGGTGACTCTGAGTATTTAGAGTACGTCGGGAATGGGGCTTCTTCCACGCAGTCCAAGGCCCTTTTGGCCATCAAGAGGCAAGCAAGTGGTACGGACGCTGGCATGGTCCTTGTCAATGCTTCGACTTCGGCCCAGAGTGTGACGTTCTCGACCAGTTTTCCTCCGGGGAGTTACCCTGATCGGGGCCCTTCGGGGCAATCCTTTACCGTCAGTTCTGGAAACTCAGGAATACCCAGCCCGAACGGGGCCAACACCTTGAAGGGTACCGTCCCCGCCCAGAGTGCCGTGGTTTTGGTACCCTAAAAGCACTTTGAAAAGTCTATTGAAGTTTCCCGGCATCCTTATTGGGATTGTTTTGATCTTTAAGCCCAGGGCCGGGGGACTTTCCGGCGGTGTTAGCGGTGTTAGCTTGGGCTAAAAACTCGGTAAAGTGCTGGGCACTTTCGGGCGAGAAGAGCTTGGCTAAAAGCTCTACCGAGTCATCGGTAAAGTAATAATCTTGCGAAGGGTACGACGCGGCTGGGTCGGCAACACTGTCTGCACCACCAACCTTACAAGCTAGAACAAAGTGTCCATCCCGCTGAACTAACGAAAAAGTCGCGGGAACGTGGTAGGTGTAGGAAGCCGATGCACTCGCCGTCAACCCTAGAAAATGCGAACCGTAAAAAGTTAAACGCACTGTCGTTTGCCCAATTTCTTTGGCCGTGACGGCTAACTTTTGTGTTTCAATTTGTTGTCGCCAGGTGAGGTATTTTTGTAAGTACGTCTCCACTTCAGGGAACTGAGCTTCAAAAAAGGTCAGATGGGCTTCGTCAAAAGCATTTGTGTAATGCAGAGATACGGCATTCCGCGGAGTTTCCAAGAAGATTTTCAACTCTGTCGAGGTCGTCTTGCTATCTGATACCCGAACAGCGGGAATGGTTCCAAACAACACCTCTTGAGATTTCAGGCTCCAGGGGTGAGCCGGTAGCGTCGTGGCGCAGGAACTGAGCCCTAAGACCCCCACAAGTCCTAGGAATCCAATACGGAGGGATTTTTTTATCCTTGTTTGCTCTATTATCATTGTCATCTCCTTTATAGTAAGACGGCCCGGATCCCGAAAGCGGGGAGGGTGTCGGACGGTTCTCCGAACAGCGTTTGACCTTGAAGCAGTTCCGGTAAAAGTTTTTTGACCTTTGTTGCCGACAGTGACTTCGAGTCTCTGTTGACGACCGTGGTCAGAACCTTTCCCTTCCACGTAAACCGCCATGCCAAAAGACCTGGGTATGACTTGAAGGTTACAGGGATTTTCGTCCCCTCTTTCCAATAGGACAAGTACTGGTTGGTGAATTTTAATAAACTCTTAAAGAATTGCAGCATCGCGGTGTCTTGATGGACAGAATCCCAGGGCATACAGCGACGGTTATCGGGGTCGTCACCGCCTTCCAAACCCACTTCACTGCCATAATAAAAACAAGGGCTACCTTGTTGAAGAACAAGAAGGAAGTAGGCAATCTTGGCTAGTTCCTTTCGTCCTTTTAAAAAGGTCAAAAGCCTGACGCTATCATGGGACTCTAAGAGGTTAAACGCCCCTTCGGCCGCTGGACGCGGGTAAGCCATCTCTCGAGCTAAAAGTTTTTGGACTGTTTGCAAAGCGGTACGCTTCTCATCCGCGACAAAGTCTCGAAGTAAGAACCCCACGGGGTAATTCATAACGCCATCGAATTGATCCCCAGTAAGCCAGGGGAGGGCATCCAGCCAAACTTCTCCGACAATATAAGCCTGAGGATTGACGGCCCGGATGCGGCGACGAAATTCTCGCCAAAACTCATGATCGACTTCGTTGGCAACGTCCAAACGCCAGCCGTCAATGCCCAATTCTTCTGTCCAGGCTACGGCAATATTGAGGAGGTATTCACGGACCTCAGGGTTTGTCGTCCGAAATTTCGGCATTCGGGTGGTAAACGAAAAGGTTTCAAAATTGGCATCACGGCGATTTCCCGTATCGGTCCCCTTAGCAAAAAGGGGAAATTCCTCAATATGAAACCAAGAGACATAACGGGAGGAAGGTCCGTTCTTTACCACGTCCTTCCACGGAGCAAACTCATTCCCACAATGATTAAAGACCGCATCTAAAAGAATACGGAGCCCTCGGCGATGGGCTTCGACGACCAAGCGTTGTAAATCCTCTTTCGACCCTAAGCGCGGGTCAACTCGTTCATAGTCGGTGGTATCATACCGGTGAACACTGGGGGATTCAAAGACCGGTGTGAGGTAGAGTCCTTTGATGCCCAGAGAGGCCAAATAATCTAATTTAGCCAAAATTCCCTCTAAGTTTCCCCCATAAAATTCTTTATTGGTGACGGGACCCTGCGGCCAAGGTGCCGATTCTTCCCCTTCGCGCGAAAAACGGTCAGGAAAAATTTGGTACCAAGAACTGGTCTTAAGCCATTCTGGGAGTTGATGAACTTCGCTTTCGTGCAAATACGGATAAAGAAAGGTGGAATTCCAAGCTGGGTCCGTTTCATTGGACACCGAAACAAGGCCGCTTTCCCCAAAATCCCAACTCTGGGAGCCTCGGTACAAACGAAAACCATACCGAGCTCGACGATAAGGAGGGGCCCATTCGGCTTCCCACCAGTCGTACCAGTCGGTGGAGCCCACGAGTTTCATCAAAATAAACTTGGCGTTCCAACGGTGCAATGTGTCTGCTTGGGCCTCAGCTTGCCAGTCAAAGGGGTCACCGATTCGTAGAATGACACGGTCAAAGTCCCCCTTTGCGGTTCTCAAGCGGACAGCAATTGACTTTTTATTGAGAGGAAAGCACCAGGGGCTTTGACTATGATGTTCAAGCGCCGCAAAATTCATAGGCACTCCTTGCTGGAAGTTTTTCTTGACGACCGACGTCATATCCAGCTACACTGGTTTAGCAAATATACAAACGTTTGCAAAGGAGTAAGAGCGCATGAAAATTATTCTTGCTGTTTTCGTGTCGTTAATGGTAACGGCGGCTGCTTTTGGCCAGTCTCAGCCCGTTTGGATTGACAGCACCCATTCTTTCGCGATTGAGCCGGGCGCCAAAATCAGCGTGGCCGTTGATTCGGACGCCTGGGGCGCTGCCATTGTCGACATGTGGAACAAAGCCCACCCCAACCATCAAGGGGTGGTCACCTATATTCACGCAGATGCCACCGGAGCGACAGATAAAATTAGTCAGCTTCAAGACAGTTTTGCTGACGTCGTTTTGGCCATCGATAGCGAAGTTTCTCGAAACGCACAGTCGCTCTTGGCGCTTGATCCTCACTTAGTTTGGTTGGGAAAACACGTCACTCAGCCGCCGTTCTTTGAGGACGCTAACCCTGCGGGGTCTTATGTCTACATTCCTTTAGCCTACAATGGCATGGTTTTCGCCTACAATAAAACCATGTTGGAAAAATTGGGCTACAGTGTCCGCACGGACGACGTTAACCTACCTCGCGAGTTCAATACTTGGGAGAAAATCTTTGCTTTAGCGAAAAAATGGCAAAGCGATCGTCCTTTCTACCATGGTCGTCACGTCAACATTGTGTTCCCGATGTCCTTAACGGAAGTTTGGTCAGCTTATCCTAGTTTGACGGCGGATGGTTGGGAGATTTACGGTGATGGAAACCCTCTGGATCCCGGCTTTGAAAAAGCTTCGTTCCGCGGTGGTTTAGACTTTATCAAAGAAGCTTCCCGCTCAGATTTGTGGGTATTGGCCAACGGTCGCCGCATTCCTGGTTCCTCGATGACCGGTTTGAATAACTGGGATGATTGGTTGAACAATCAAACCGCACCGTTTAGCTTGGTGGGAACCTGGCAAGATGTGAAAGGCGCCATGGAAAAGGGCGACTACAAATTAGGTTTTGCTCCCATGCCAACTTGGAAAGGGAATCGCCTCACTCCATTTGTGGGAACCAAAGGCTTTGTCGTGAATGGATTTACCCATTACCCATCAGCTTCTGAAGAACTGTACCGCTTACTGTACACTCGCGAAGCTATGGAAACCATGATCAAAACTTCGTCCTATTTACCAGCTCTTCGCAAGAATTCACCTATTAGCGTTAGTTATGGCAATGACTGGGTCAAGGAACAAATGGCTCAGGCTTTCCAGTACAGCTATCCGGAACCGGCCTACTTCCTGCCCAACAACCAATACCGCAAGGCTATGGATGTTTACTACAATATTCCCATGGGTCAGATTTACTCTGATGTTTGGGACGGCAAGAAGTCACCCGCAGAAGGTCAAGCGGAAGCCGTTGCTTTAGCCAAAAAGTGGCTGGCAGACAACAACAAGTAGCATTACACTAGAGAAGGAGGGGCGGAGTCCCTCCTTCATACTTTATTTGTGAGGGTTTTTGTGAAATCGCAAGATTCGTCCGCCGTATCCTCGGCAAAACCCGGAAGGCCGTTTTCAGCTATGGCGTTAGTCTCCGCCATAGCTTCTTTTGTCCTTCCCGGGCTAGGGCAGTTTATTAATAAACAAGTCCTCAAGGGACTCCTTTGGCTGGCCATTCCCATTCTTTTGATCGGGGTTGAGCTTTCAACTTCGCATTGGGATCGCTGGTGGGCTATCGAAACCCACAAGGTCGCTTTGCCAGCTCCGCCGGCGGCGGCTCCTCCCGTTGCTAAGTCTTCTGAAGCAACCCTAGCAACTGGGACAACGGCTCCTGCGAAAACGCTTGCCGCTGAGGAAAGCCAAACCGCAAAACCAGCTGTGAAAGCTGTACCGCAAAAACCCAAGCCCGTCGCCCATTCTTTGGCGGCGTTGGAAGATACTTCAAGTTCTAAGTCTTCCAGTTCCTCAGATCTTTATGGGGATTCCAGTTCTTCGAGTTCTTCTGATTCGACGGATATGTACGGCGATTCTACGCCGAAAGCCAAGCCTGCCGCAAAGCCGGTTGAAACGAAAAAGGCTTCAGAAAAAGCCTCTTCGGATGACTTGTACGGACCTTCTACCTCGACTACATCCGTTGCATCCTCAAAAACTTCGGCTACCAAAAGCTCGGACGCTGATCTGTATGGCCCGAGTTCCAGTACAACCTCAAGTCCTGCCAGTACGACGACCCCGACTGCCTCGCCGGCCTCAGCCCCTACGAAAGATTTGCAGGCTCAAACGGCTGCTGCAGCGATGGCTCTGTTTGTACAACACTATGACTATCCGAATTATGCCTATCAAAAAGGTAAGCCCGTTTACCCCTTCCGCGATTTTGGCGGTTTCTTTACGCGGGGCCTTTGGGGACTCTTCTCACTGGGGTCACTTGTTATAGGTGATCAGTATGCGGGGAAAAAGATCGTCTTGTTTGACCAGACCAGCACGTGGCTGACGGCTGATAACTCGGTAAATTACATGGGAAATGGGTTAATCGCTCTGATCGTGCTGCTGATTGCCGCGTTTTTCTGGGTTTTGGGCATTGTTGACGCCTATTTGTCACGCCTTGACTATGAAAAAACAGGCGAAGTGGAGCCGTTTGCTAAGTTTATCACCCGAATTTGGCACACCCTTTTTTCGTACATTGTTTCGGCTCCTGCCTTCTTAGCCATTCTGTTCTTTACGGTGATTCCTTTCGCATTTACGTTTTTGCTAGCTTTTACGGACTATACGTATAAGGTTCACGTGGGTCAAAATCTCGTCCACTGGGTTGGTTTTGAAACCTTCCGCTTCTTGGTGCTTGACCCGTCTTGGCTCTTGATCTTCGGTCAAATTTTTGCTTGGACCGTTTTCTGGGCGATTATGTCCAGCTTTACGGTTTTTGCCTTGGGGTTTGTGAACGCGATGGTTGTCGAGTCCCCCCTCGTCAAAGGACGAAAATTCTGGCGTGCTATTTTGATCCTGCCTTGGGCTTTGCCCCAGTTAATTGTCCTCATGGT
The DNA here is from genome assembly GCA_027451385.1 of Spirochaetales bacterium. Lineage (GTDB taxonomy): Bacteria > Spirochaetota > Spirochaetia > JABEVK01 > JABEVK01 > JABEVK01. The sequence goes on from DAIDJJ010000024.1 coordinate 17,573, forward strand.
GTTCAAAAACGTTTTTGATACCAATGGGTTGGCCAATCAACTTTTGTTTGCCACGCACCTCATGCAACCCGTGACACAGTTCTTAGCATCTTTAGGTTTGGAGGGACACCCGGATCAACCGATTTTCTGGTTTACCCAGGTTTACAATGGAGCCCTAGCCAAGACCGTGGTGGTTTTAGTCAACTTGTGGTTTGGCGCACCGTATCACATGATGATGATCATCGGGATCTTGTCAGCCATCCCGAAAGATATGTATGAAGCGGCTGAGGTGGATGGTGCCTCGGCGTTTGAACGGTTTAGGTCCATTACCTTACCCATGGTTTTGTCGGCTACGGTACCTGCATTGATCATGACCTTTAGCTTTAACTTTAACAACTTCGGTGCCGTATTCTTCTTAACCGGAGGCGGACCAGCTTGGGAACCTAGCCAAATACCTGACAGCATGAAGATCATTGCTAGTGCCTTACCAGGTCAAACGGATATCTTAATATCTTGGATTTACAAGTTGTCGTTCACTAAAGGCTTCGAACAATTCAATGTGGCGGCTGTATACTCTATCGTAATATTCTTGATTGTAGGCGCTTTTGCTGTGTTTAACATGGTGAGGTCTAAATCCTTCCGTGAAGAAGGGGACAACGAATGACTCAATCTCAACTTCATCCTCGAACTGGGGCTACGCGAGCCGGCAAAATCTTGGGCTCAATTTTTGTGCATGCTTGGCTGGCCTTAGCCGCTCTTATGATAGCTATCCCGCTGATTTGGATGATTTTAGCATCTTTTACTCCGGGAAAGCTCTTGTCGGGTGTCAGTTTGATTCCTGACTTTTCGCACTTTACCTGGGAGCATTACGCCTACTTGTTCACGTACAAAAGTCAGAACTCTCAGGCCACTTCAGACTTTGTGGCTTCTTTCTTACGATCGTTGAGTGTGGCCGTGTTGAATACCTTTGTCGTGGTCATTTTCTCGACCATGTCGGCGTATGTCTTTTCTCGTTTCCGCTTTAAAGGTAGAAGACCGCTCTTAATTGTTTTACTCTTATTGCAGATGTTCCCTTCCTTTATGGGAATGATCGCTTTATTCCTCATCTTTAAGAGCTTTGGTTGGTTGAATCAACCCTTGTACTTTGTGACGTTCTATGTTGCCTCGGCGGTTCCGTACAACATCTATTTGATTCGGGGCTTTATGCGCAACATCCCGATGTCTTTGGACGAAGCGGCGCGTATCGATGGGGCATCCAATCTGACCGTCTTTTTCCGAATCATCTTCCCCTTGTCGGTACCGATTTTGGGTTTTGTTGCCGTCAATGCCTTTATGCAACCGTGGCTGGACTACATTATTCCATCTCAGTTGTTAACTCCCGGCCGAGCAGACACCGTAGCTCTGACGATTTTCCGCATGACAGACCCCTATGAGACTTTGATTTACAATCCCTTGAACTTCATGGCCGCTGGCTTACTCTTGACAATCCCCATTGTCATCGTCAACCTGCTAAGCCAACGGTTCATTATTTACGGATTAACTTCAGGAGCCGATAAGGGTTAAAGTTTGGCAAAGTCCAGTTTTTGGCGGACAGCTCTCCGCGCTCAAATCTTTAATGCCGATGCCCGCGAGTGCGGAAACGCCCCTGCGGCTTTGGCAGTTCTATTCTTGATCCTCAGTTCTTTAATGGCGGCTTTTCCTTTCATGTTAAGCCGCTATACGGTGTGTGTGGAAAACGCCCAAAGTACCCATTATCCCGGATTGGGTTCAGCCTGGTTGGCTGTGGCCCATGAAGGGACGGGGTTTCAATTTCTAAAAGGGCATTTCGTCAAAGCTGAACAAACTCCCGATCAAGTTTCGTTCAATGGATGGACGATAGTTTTTGGAAAAGCTCCCCATGAAAAGCTCAAACCTCCTTACCTCGAATTTGCCGATCAGCGTGTTTTGATTCAGTCTGGGACGTATGAGGTGAATGGACCCGCAGAGGTTCTAGATGGCATTGATCAAAAAGGGTTGTTACAATTATCTCAGAATTTTGATGCCTTTACGAATTTTGTTAAGGGTTCTCTTTATGCCTTATCTACCGTGGAAGTTCCAGGAGCTTTTTTAAGTATTTTCGCCCTCATGCTGTTACAGAATCTCATTTTTGTGTTGATTTTAGGAATGTTTTTGGCCATGTCGGGATTACGCATTGGTTGGCAAACCCCCAATGAGCGACGAAAAGTTGGCTATTGGCCTTCCTTGAAAACGGTCGCTTGTGTCAGTGCAGGGCCTGGTCTCGTTGCTGCCATCTTTGGAGGGTTTGTTCCCCAGTGGGGCATGGCCGTAGGAATGGTGGCTTACTCGTTGTTGTTGGGCCTTAGGGTCATCATGGTCTACATGAGCCGGTTTAAGAACAAACCCCGTCAACTGCGGGCGTAAGGGCCAAAAAAATCCCCGCGTGGTTTCAATCCGAAACCAGCGTGGTTTAGACTCGAAACCAGCGTGGTTTTGACTTGAAACCAGCGTAGGAATTTTTTGTTTCCTGAACGTGAAAAAAGCGGCTTCAGAAGTACCTGAAGCCGCTTTTTTATTTGACGATTTTATTCCAGGATTTATTCGACGAGCCAGACCGTGCTTTGTGAAGCCGGAATGGTGACTTTACCAGTGACGGACTTTTGACCGGTCAGCAAACCTTGTACAGAATTCCAGTACGGAACCAAGGTGATTCCGGCAGGAAGGGGAAGCTCGGGACTGTGGTTGTCCATATTGTGAGCCACCAAAACGGTTTGGTTTTTGGCGACACGTTCATAGGCATACATTTCATTAGCCTCAAAATTGGGCCAAACCATGGGTTGGTAGGTGCCTCCTTGAATAGCAGGACTTGCGGCTCGAAGGTCCGATAAACGACGATAAAAGTTCAACAAGGATTTCGGATCTTTAGATTGAGTTTCTACCGAAGGTGTATTATCGTTTTGATCTACGGCATCATGGCCGTTGCTGATGGCCCAAGTGGGGTTAGGCGGTGAACCGCGGTCATTATTCCAAATAAAGTCATCCCGGCGGGCGACGTCGTCATTCATGTAACGGGCCCCAATCATGCCCAGTTCTTCTCCATAGTAGACCCAAGGTAAACCTGGGAGGGTTTGCTCCACGGCAGCGGCAAATCTGTTCATTTGTAAGCTGAACACAGGATCTTGACCGGTCAAAACCATGAGTTGGCTCATGAGACGATCTTGATCATGGTTAGTCAAAAGGGTAGAGGGGGTAAATTCGGGGTGCTGTCCAAAGATGGCTAGGGAAGATTTTTCCATCGAGTTCAGACCGCTGAAACTGCCACCACCGATGATATTTACCATATTGTGGGCATCGGCAAAGTCAAAGTCACTGTCCAAGCTATCCCCATAAGCGGCTAATTCGGGCACGGACCAGGAGTAAATTTCCCCTAAAAAGAACACGTTGGGGTTGATCGTGCGGGCATACGAGCGCAGACTCGACCAAAACTCATTGTTCTTTTTGACCGTTGGGGTACCTCGGGGGTATTTTCCAGCATTGAAAATAAACTTGGCCGCATCAAAACGGAAGCCATCCACGCCCCGTTCCAGCCAAAATTTCAAAATTTTATGATATTCAGCAATAACTTGGGGGTTTGAGGCATTCAAATCTGGCATTCCTGCCCAGAAAGAAGAGTAGTACACAACCGGATTTGAGTCTTCATCATATGTCGTGTTCCATCCGCCTTCGCCAAACCCATAATTGACTTTGGGATTTTTTTGAATATACCAGTCGCCGTAGGGACCCTTGGGGTTGTTGGCAAAAGATTGGAACCAAGGGTTTCCACGGCCCGTGTGGTTGAAGGGCATATCCAAAATAATTTTTATGCCGCGTTCGTGAGCCGCCGCGACAAGATTTTCAAAGTCTTGCATCGTGCCCCATTTCGGGTCGATGGCAAAGTAGTTATCCACATCGTACCCATGGTAAGAATCTGCGGGGAAAATCGGGGAGAGCCAAAGCACCGAGACATTCAAACTGTGGCCATGGGCTCCTTTACCGTCATTTAAATAGTCCAGGTGTTGGGTTAGACCTTTGATGTCACCCCAACCATCGCCGTTGGAGTCCGCGAAGGAATACAATAAAACCTGGTACGCGGGGCCTTTGGCGGCCTTCCACCAACCGGGCTCGTCTTGTGCTACGCCTAAGAGGTGTACCGGTGGTTCAGCAACTTTGGGAGTCGCGGGGGCCGAGTTAGGTGCTGAAGCCGTGCCGGGGGCCGAAGCACAGGCCGAAATGCCCGCTAAAAGTAAACCCGCCGATAACCCCAGAGTGATCCAACGTCGAAAACGTGTGAAAATCATGGTGTCTCCTTAGAAAAAAAGCTTTCCCCCTTGGTGTACCACGTGGGGGAAAGCTTGAAAAGTCAGGGGCAACGCCCCTCAAACAAGAACTTACATTTCAATGATCGCGGCGCTTAAAGGACCTACCGTGATTTTACTAGATGTCACCGTAAGGTTATTAGTCGTCGTGGCGTAAGTCGTAGCGGCCGTTCCGGGTAAGCCGGCAGAAACCCCGTCTGCTAGGACGGTGCCGGTGGTCAGGTCTACAGAGGGGCTAAAGGTATGCGACGATGTGTCGGCATTTAAGAAGACGTAGAAGGTATGAGTCCCATCTGAGGATTTCACACTGTAACCGAACGAATTGACGCTTCCGGTACCTTGATCAGAAGCCAGTCCCGTAATGTTGGTGGCTATGTCGGCATCCGGTAAACGGAAGGCATCACTGCTTTTGCGGATTTGGATCAAACCTTGAACGTACTTGTAAAGCTTGTAACCCACTGTGTTGGTATCGTAGTTGGTAAAGTTTCCGGTAATTGGGTCGCTGGAGTAGGGGGAAACCGCCACTGTTGTTTGCGGGTAAGTTTCGGTGGCACTGAAAAGGATCTGGTTAATGGCATCGCTGGCATTATAGGAGTTATCACTAAAAGTACGACCATTGGAGGCTACTTTAGTATTGGGTGTTGTTCCCGAGGGGACTTCTTTGGTGCGGAACATTTCATCTCCCGCTTGCATAAAAGCCAGACCTTGACTGGTCATTAGGACTGTATACCCAACTTCCATACGTTGAAGGGCTGTATTGTAGTCAGTTACGGTTTTCCCAAGATTATCGGCATCTGCCACAACGTCATAAAGACAGAGGTTGTCATGGGCCGACAGGTAGTTAACGACGTTGTTGGTTGAGAAAGTTCCCCCTGAAATAGTGGCCCAGACCGAGTTGCCACCACCATCGTTAGGGTTGCCAGAAATGTCTTTAATCATATACGCATAAGGTTCTGTGGCTCCGGTCATGAACGCCGGTGAACCGTCACTGGGGTAACCGTTCTTCATAATTTGGCGGAAACTATCCGAGAACATGCTCACATTCAGACCATTGAAGAACCCGACGTGTTTTTGGTCTGAACCGTACAAGGTGTTGCCCAAATAGTCAGTTGAATCCCCGGCGTAGTAACCGTTCCAGCCTTCACCCAAAAACAAGATATGCGGATCGCTGGCCTTGGCTTGCAGATAAGCGTCGCGAATTGTCTGATTATCGATGACACCCATGAGGTCAAAGCGGAAGCCATCGACGTGGTAAACATTGACCCATTGCATAATCGAATTCACAATCAAGTTTCGGGTATACTCATGTTCGGATTTGACGTCGTGACTTCCTGCCCCGTTGTTGGAACTGTTGCGGTAATAATATCCGCTGACGGCATTTCCCAGAATCGAGTCGTTGGCAGTATGGTTATAGACCACATC
>DAIDJJ010000025.1:0-22742 GCA_027451385.1 Spirochaetales bacterium
ATCAAATGGCGGTCAACCTCAACGCCCTTTTGGCCCAAGTCCAGGAATATGGGGCTTTTCAAGAACGTTTCATCCAAGAGCTTTCACATGAGTTGAGAACGCCTTTAACTATCCTCAAGGCCCGAAATGAAGCGGCGGGCAACCAACAACGGGCCTCAAAGGCACTGGTTGAACTATCACAAGCCAATATTGAGGATCTGGACCGTCTAACAGGTTTTCTCAATGCCTTTTTAGCACTTCGTCGCGCAGAGAATACGGCCCAAGAGCAGAAAACAACAGATTTAGGGCGTATGCTGGTAGAAGTTGTGAACGAAATCGAGCCCCTTCGCAAAAACCGAGGCGTAAAGATTCTCTTTGGACAACCGCCGGTTGTGTTGCAACGTGAGGCTGTCCCCCAAGGGGTTTGGGTTAAGGGAAATCCCTTTCGTCTAAAACAAGTTTTAACGAACCTTTTCATGAATTCGCTTCAGTTTACACCCGAAAAAGGGGACATCCAGGTTGATCTTACCTTCCAAGAAACAACCTGGATCTTAAAAATTGCAAATTCCGGCCCCCCCATTCCAGCTGAATCCCTTGAAAGGATCTTCGAGAGGTTTTACCGTGTAGGAGAGTCTGCGGGTTTTGGCCTTGGCTTAGGGATAGTCAAATCGATTGTGGAGGGGTACGGTGGCTCAGTTCAGGCCTACAATCCCCCCGAAGGCGGTGCGGCATTTCTTATCAGCCTGACTACAGTGTAATCATCGCAGACCACGTTTGAGTTTTCGCAACGGTTTTGAATAAGGAGGTCCCTATGCTTCGTACACTCTTGCTCCTCCTGGCAGCCTTGGCTATTGCCGGCTGTGCCAGTACTCCTCCCCCAGCACCGCCTCCTGTCAAGGCTACGCCCACACCAACTCCCACCCCGACGCCCACACCAACCCCTGCGCCAGCCCCCGCAGATGTAAACTCCATTCAGCCAGACACTGGTGGATTTTCTCCAGGTGCCGATGCTCCGGCCAATGTCTTACAGTTCGAGGTAAAATATGCAGACACTAGCAAAATTACGGGCTGGCAAGTTTCCTTTGACAACGCGAGTGGCCCTGTCAAAACCCTGAAAGGGACAGCAAACCTCTTACCCCCCACGGTCACTTGGGATGGTAAAAATGACTCCGGCCAACTCGCTCCCGAAGGCCGCTATACGGCAACACTCACAGTAAATTACGGTAAAGAACAGAAAACCGCTACCTCAGTGCCGTTTACCCTCGACATCACCCCACCCAGTGGCTCCATTTCGATTACTCCCGACCCGTTTGTGCCCACCAGCTCTTCAGATCATATCTACTTTAAGGTGTATACCCGAAATGGCGGTGCCCAAGTGATGACTTGGCGGCTTCAGGTTGTGGCCCAAGACGGAACCGTGTTTAAAAACTTCATCAGTGAAGAACATCGAGATGGGAATATCGATTGGAACGGTGAAGCCGATTCTCATGGCCAACTCCAAGCCCCCTCCACCTATAAGCTTTTGCTGACTTTAGTCGACGAGTATGGCAACCGAGGTACAGTAAGCTCGGTTCTCAAGGTTGAACAGCTAGGCTTTCTCGAGGGAAACAGACGTAAGCTTGCCGAGCCCGTGTACTTTCAACCCTATACGGATAGTTACACTGACTTGCCCAACACCCAAGCCCAGCATAACCGTGCCATCTTAGAACAAGTGGTGACGGACCTGAAAAAGTACCCCAACGTGAAGCTCTTGCTGGAGGGCCATGCTAACGAGGTCTGGTGGCAATATCCCGCTAAGGCTGCCATTGAACAGCGATTGGTGTTACTTCCCTTATCGAAAGACCGCGCTGAAGCGGTCAAAAAAGCCCTCACAGCCCAAGGGATTGCCCCGGAACGCTTAGAAACCACCGGTGTGGGAGGCACTAACCCCATCGTACCCTTTAGTGATACGGCGCAAACTTGGAAAAACCGTCGGGTGGAATTCTACCTCCGCTAACCTGGCACTAAGGAAACGGTGCCGTTTTAACGGCGCTGTAACCTACGAGGCACAACGACCGGGAGGGCCGCTGGGACGACATCAATGTCGACCGGCAGGCCTGAACGGGCGTCCCCGTCCCATTGGGCCCAGATTCCGCTGGGTCCGCGAAGCTTCACCGAGGTCGTTTTTATGTAAACGGCATCACGAAAGGTTTCCCGGCCTAGTTGAGGTCCTCTCCCTGTCCAAGCTCCCCATAAGGCTTTCAGTAAAAAACCCAGAGTTCGCCAACGGGTACGATCACGGAGGATGGTCACATCCAGCTGACCATCCGTCGGAACTGCCGCAGGGGCAAACGAAAAGATACGCCCATACAAGCGGGTATTCGAGATGAGGACAAAAGCACCTTTTTCTTGCGACCCATCGGGGAACTCGACGGTTATTTCGGGAAAATGGTACCGCCACACGGACCGAAAAGCGGCGGCGGCGTAGGCCACAGGGCCTAGAAAAGGTTTCAAGTTGTCTTTATCGGCACGACGAAGGGCATACGCATCGAAACCAGCCGAAAACATTAAAAGGAAATACCGTATTCTTCCCCCCGTCTCTAGACGGCCCACGTCCATCAGCATGCGGCGATTACGCCTGAGTACACGGCATTGCCCTCTTAAATGTGCCGGTATACCCAACTCAGCCGCAAATACATTCCCTGTGCCCCAGGGCAGAACCCCTAAAGCCACCGAAGTTCCTGCCAAGCCCTCCATGACCTCATTGATCGTGCCATCGCCTCCAGCACCGATCACCACATCAGCTTCTTGGGCGGCAAGGCGGGCCAATTCCGTGGCTTCACCGGGTCGAGACGTCACTCGAACGCTCAATTCCAGACCGTGTTTTTGAAAATACCTTTCAACAAACCGCAAAGCATCATGGTGTGAACGTGACCCCGAAGCGGGGTTGACAATGAGAACATAGCGCATTTTTACCTCGCAGGTTCCAACCTAGTTCCCAGTATCGAAGCGCTTAGCTATGATGGTCAATATGGAAGCTGGTCCTTATGAAATTCTCTAAACCAACCTTTGGCCTTGGTGTCGCGGGAATGGTGTTGTCCAACCTCTTTTTTAGTTTGATGGCTGTTCTCATCCGCTTAGACCCGGCAACCAACCCCATGGAGGCCGCTTTCTATCGTTTTGCCGTTGGGGCGGCCTTGGTCGCCAGCCTAGCGTTCATCGGCAGAACCCACCTCCGCTTTCATAACTTTCGCGGACTTCTCTGGCGAGGGGTCGTGGGTGGACTCAGTGTGGTCTTGTACTACCTCCCGATCAACACCTTAGGCTTGGGAAAAACCTCGCTGATTCAATACACCTACCCCTTTTTCGCCCTGGCGTTCAGCGCGCTTTGGTTAAAAGAGCGGTCAAAACCTTCGGCCTGGGTCTTAACCGGGGTGGCGATAGCTGGTTTGGTGTTGCTTAACCTTCCGCTTTTGGGTCAGGGAAAACTCGACTGGATGTTAGCCGCCGCCTGGGGAAGTGCGATCACCTCGGGTCTTGCCGTGACGTTTGTCAAAAAGCTCACCGAAACGGAGTCGAGTGCGGCGATTTTTTTAGCACAGTGCATCGGCGGTTTCTGGATTATTCTGATCCCTGCCAACTTAGCGCCAGGCACATGGGGCTGGGGGCCAGCGTTCCTCTTGCTGGGCGTTGGGTTAACCGCCTCCATAGGACAGCTTGTGATGACGTGGTCGTACCGTTGGGTTGACGTCTCCACAGGAAGTCTGATGGGCACTATGGTACCCGTCCTCAACGTTGCCGCAGGAATTTTGCTTTTTCAAGAACACTTTACGTTGCTTGAAGCCATCGGTGGACTGATGACCCTTACCGCCTGCTTTCTGCTCGTGATCGTAAAAACTCGTCCTCAAGTTCAAAAGACTTGAGCTTGAGCGTTCTGACTTTACACACTACACTCCCGGTATCCCCAAAAAGCACTGGGAGGGGAACGTTCACACGAGGGACCGCCGAAAGGCGGTCTTTTCTACTTTCCCTGGCTTTAAGTGATAGGGTCTTGCGTGCTGTCCTCGGGGTGAATCGAGAAGACCAGCGGTTGACTACGGCGAAGTTCTTTGACGACCCCATCAAAGCTCGCGAACAGATTTCCAGGTCCTAACTGTGAAATCAGTTGGGCGTGTTCGAGAACTCGCAAAATACTGGGTTGCGCTTCGGTCACGATCACCCGTATCCGCTGTTCACGCGCTTCGGTCAATAAGCGTTGCAAGACTCGTGTCCCCGAAGCATCTAATAGGTTGAGTTCACCCATACGAAGAACCAAGGTTTGAGTCACGGGCAAAATGTCACGAAAAGTTTGTTCAAACTTGGTTGCCGCCCCAAAAAAGAAGGCCCCCGTCAGGTCCAAAACAGAGGTTCCTTGGGGTAAGTCCTCCCGGGCGACACGAAGTCGATGATCGGCGGTGACCTGTGCCGAAGAAGTTTGAGCCATTGAACGCATAAAAAAGAACGAGGCCACCAAAAGCCCGCTTAACAAGGCAAACTGCGGGTTCGCCGTCAGGGTAACAAGGAATGTTACGGCCAAAGCTAAGGCATCCGAACGAGTGGTTTTGAACGTGAGGGCCAAATCTTTCCACGAAACCATTCGAAGTCCTAGCAAAATCACCACGGCCCCCAACGAAGACACCGGAAGCCACTTTAGCCAGGGGGAGAACGCTAACCCTAAAATCAACAAGGCCACCCCATGGATCAACCCCGCCAAAGGGCTTTTGGCCCCACGTCGCACATTCATCACCGAGCGCTCTACCGTCCCCGAAACAGGGGGGCCGCCCAAGAACGCCAAGACAAGGTTGGCTACACCGTGCCCTAAAAAGTCCGTATCAGGGTGATAGATTTCTCCGGTTAAGGCCTCGGTGACGGTCGCACTTTGATAACTTTCTAAGGCGATAAATAACGCCAAAGCAAAGGCAGAAGGGAAGAAATCCACAAAGGTCGAATAGGAAAAGGAAAAGTTGAGGGATAGCCCATGCCAACTAAGAGGCCCAAAAACCGACCCCACGGTAGCCACAGGAAGGCCCCACCAGGCTGTCAGTGCCGTCACCACCATCAGCACCACGAGGGTTAAAGGCCAGCGGTTGAACCAACGCAACCCTAGTGCCGCCAAAAGCAAAGTTCCGCCGCCCATGGCTAAATCTGCGGGGTTGAGCGTTTGTGCCGTAGCCCAAAGGGTCGCCAAAGGTGTCACGACATCGGCCGCCAAGGGCGCAGGATGTGCTCCCATCAGAACATTGAACTGCCCCAGCACCAGGGTTACCGCAATACCTGCCGTCATGCCTAAAACAATCGGCTGGGGAATAAAGCGCACCAGGTGCCCCAGTTTGAAGGCACTCATGGCGACAAGCATTACCCCTGCCAACAACATGACGAGTACCAACCCTGTTAGGCCGTCGCGGTACACCACAGCAGACGATAAAAGCGCCAGCACGCCTGTGGGGCTGGCGATTTGAGATCGCCCTCCCCCCAAAAACGCCAGCACAATCCCGCCGACACCCGCCGCTAACACTCCTTGCAAAGGTTGAAGACCCGAAGCTAGTCCAAGTGCCAGAACCAGGGGGAACGACACAAAGGCCACAGAAATACCCGCAACGGCGTCACGCCCTAGGGAGGGAGCGCTTCCGCCCCCCCGCCAACGTTGAAAATTTGGTCGAAAAACGTGTTCTTGCATTATTTTTCCTGTTGGAATTTTTCTTTCTGCCTCTTCCATTCTCGGTGAAAACACCGCCAGGCGTCCAGAACTCGACTCGAGGACAGCTCCTTTCTTTGTTCCAAAGCCTGACAATACTCCTCTTCCCGGCGAAGCTCCGCCTCACGATGGGCGGTCACATGTCGGCGCCAACGCTGGTCGGGAAAGGCCCGTAGACATAAGGCCGCATCGGTTGGGTCTAAACGACGCAAGGTTTCTTCGAGCACAGGGGGGTCGTCTTTGAGAAACGCCACCACGACGGCGGGGTCAGAAAGCTTGTGCAATTCCTGATGCTCTTCAGCTTCTAAAGGCCGCAGAATCAACCGTTCAAACCACTGTTGAGCGTGAGGGGACCACACCAAGCGACCGTCTTCGCAGGCTTGCACAAGGGTTTTCGCCAGCTCTCTCAAGCGTTCTTCACTGACGTTTTCAGGCGCTTGATTCGCGGCACTTCGATCCAGTTCGTGACGAACTTGGGGTTTGAACTGGGCTCGAAGCACCAAGGGCAACCGTCCGCTCATTCCCGTCTCGCCCTGCGCCAAAAGGACATTTTCCCAAGCTAAGCGCAAGTCACTGGCACTTAGGGCCTCCCAAAGGGCTTTCCATCGAACTTTCCAAGACGAAGAGGGCGCTGGGACTGCTAATGACAAAGCGGGCCGATGCCAAAGTCGCAGGTCCTCAATCGAGGGGGTTCCGTCACCATGTTCCCCAGGAGTCCATTCGGCCAGCTGAAGGCCCGACACGGCGACTTCCAACGAGCGCGTGGCTTCTACGTCAGCGACCTTCACGGTAGCTTGAAAAGACCAGTTCCATTCCGTTCTGAAGACATCCCAAGAGGGATTCAGAGGTGAAACTTCTTGAATTTTGAGTCCTGTATGTTGTGCCCAGACCGCCGTGAGCACGTTCACCCAACCGGTGCTGGGCGGTTTTCCAAAGGACCAAGGCAAAAACGCGAGCAGGCGAGGTTGAATTTCTTGGGGAGCGAAAGCGCCCAGGCATACGGCACGAGCTCCCCAGGACTCCTTTTTGCGACGAACGAGTCCGGCGGGTTCAGCTGACCAGGAAAAGCGGGGGTCGTCCCTTTGGGGAGGTAACACCAGCCAAGCGGCGGTATCGCGGTAAAGCCCTCCACAATTGAGTCGATCACTCACTAAGGCGGATTCGGTTTCCCAGCTAAGACTACGTTCCCAACGGGTGGCCGCTCTACGCCCTAAAACGAGGTAAACTCCGGGAAACCCCCAAGGGTCCTCGGGCAAAGCCGCCCGACGTGCTTCAAAAAACTCTGGGATACTTTGGTCGAGCACGCGACGTTGTGGTCCAACGACCACACCAGGTAGACTGAGCGTTTGGGCTAATCGTGCTAAAAATCGCTCACCGAGAACCGGGTCAAGGGCATCCGGCGGAGGCGAGGCTGCGGCTAACAAAGCCGTGAGTTCACCGCCAGGGGTCCACAGCGAGCCCCATGAGTAGATCGTTTTGGGCAATTCTGGTCGAGAACGGGGCAACGACATGTTTGACTCAACACCTGAGGGGAGCGTAAACTGAGCGCATGTTTTTTTCAACTGAGGAGACCGCCGCTCTCGAAGCCGATTTAGAAGCCCGCTTTTTACGCTATGTGCGAGTCGGCACGACCTCTGATCCCTCCTCATCTACCAAACCTTCCACTCCCCAGCAAAAGGATTTGCTTCAAATTTTGTATCAAGAACTTTCAGCTTTAGGCCCCGAGTTTCTGGAAGCCTTACCGGGGTACGTGGTGGCCCGTTTTGCCGCACGTCAAAGTTCCGAACCTTGTTTGGCCCTGATCGCCCACGTCGATACCAGTCCTGACGCTCCAGGCCATCAGGTTCAACCCCTGGTCCATCGAAATTATCAAGGCCAGGCTTTGGCCTTACCAGGGGGCCCCGTACTAGACCCCGCCGAAAACCCGCTCTTGAACGCTTATAGGGGAAAAACCCTGATTACCTCGGACGGCACCACCCTTTTAGGTGCGGATGACAAAGCCGGTATTGCCGAAATTCTCACGGCGGTTACCTGGGTCTTGCAGTCCCCCCAAAACCACGGTCCTTTTGAAATCGTGTTTACCACCGACGAAGAAATTGGCCGAGGTACCGAAAACTTTCCCTTCGACCGACTGCAGAGCCGTTTTGCCTACACTGTAGACGGCGGCGAAGAAGGCGGGATCGAAGCGGAATGTTACCATGCCTCGCACACTCAAGTGACTTTTAAGGGACACTCGCACCACCCTGGCACCGCCCGTGGCCGGCTGATCAATGCCGTCACGATGGCCTCCTGGTTTGTCGCCCAACTTCCCCGCAGTGAAAGCCCTGAGGCAACCGATGGACGTTTTGGTTGTTTGTGGGCAAATCGGATTACCGGCACTGTTGAAGAGGCTCAAGTCGAGGTGTTCTGCCGTGATTTTGACCGTTCTCAACTCGAACGCCGTCAAGAAAGCCTCGCCCACTATGCTCATGCGGTCGAAGCCTCCTTTCCTGGCGGGCAAGTGACCCTGAAAACCCATCAGCAGTACAGCAATATGAAAGAGGGTCTGGATCAGCACCCAGAAGTTCTGGAACGCCTCTCAAGTGCGGCACACAAGGCTGGGGTCCCCACCTTTCCCCAAGCGATTCGCGGAGGCACCGATGGGGCACGCCTTACCGAAATGGGGCTCCCGACTCCCAACCTATTTACTGGTGGGATGAATTATCACAGCCGAACCGAATGGGTGGCGTTGCCTGCCATGGCCAGTGCGGCCAAAACCCTGATTGCTTTGCTTCAGGTTGAAGGATAACGGGAACATGAAACATTTTCAAAAAAGCTTAACTCAGCACCCCGGCCCCTTGGGGGGAATCTTTTTAGCCTTTCTTGTCTTGACCGCCTCGTGCTCACCGGCACCTGTTCCGGACACTTCCCAAGATCAGGCCCAACCCGAAGAGAACTTGAAACCCAGTGACCTTACCGGCACCGCCCTCAAACCTACGGACTATCAAATTCATACGGCCTACGTCCATGGAGGTCCTTTATTAACCACCGCCACCCAGACAACAGTTCCCTTAACCCTGCATCAAAGCCTTTCGGCAGGAGAAGCCATCTCGACCCCACCCGGAGCTGAAGCCGAGCTGTACGTTCAAACCGACTCGTTTACCGATGGAGTGGTCCGTGTCGGTGAAAAAAGCTGGGTTGTCCTCGAAAAAGATAATCGACCCGAAAGGCCACAGCTTGAGGTCAGCGTTTATGGGGGGCAAACCGGTTATTTCATTCCCCCGGGGAATCAGGATCTGATTAGTATCTGGACTCCCGCTGGCCGCTTGGTAAGCCGGGGGGGAATGTTTACCGTCACGGTAAGCCCCGAGGGGCAAGTTTTGGTCAGTACCCGCGAAGGGGAGGTGAATCTCGAAGGGCAGATGACGGCTACGGCGACTCCCGGCCGGGCCTTAGCTTTAATGCGCCCTGGCTCTTGGACGTACAAGGTTCCCGGCGCCGACGTGGCCCAACTTCAAGATCGTTGGGATCAAGTCATGTCTGAGCAGTCCCCCCCGTTCCTTAAAGAGGAACTTGCCACCAAACTTCCTCGTTTGCAATTCTTTTTAGCTTTAGCGAAGCTTCCGCCCTTCTTTGAACGGGAAGCCCTAACCCTTATGGTCTGGGCCTTTGAGTCCCGAACCCTAGCCCCAGACCCCAGTTTGCCAACGGCAGACGACCTAACAAAACTTTGGCAAAAAGCAGCTCAAACCCGTGCGGCGCAAAACGGGATTGTCTGGCCTTTAGCATCTTCCCTTTCTGCCCCCCCTTTGTTAGGATTAAACCCATGAAAACGCTGGTAGTATACGACACTCGTCATGGCTTTACTCAACGTTGCGTGGAAATGCTTCAGCAAGAAGTTCCTGGACTGGACACCTGGTTGCTCACTAATACAAAGGTCCCAGAATTCTCTCAGTACGACCAATTTGTTTTAGGTGGTCCGGTATATTTTGGTAGGTACTCACGACGGCTTGTGACGTTTCTTCAAAAACATCGCGAAGTTTTGAAAGCGAAACCATGCCGTTTCTTTGTCGTGGGGTTATCGCCCCGTGCCGCCGCCTGGGACTATGTCAAAGTGGCCTTGGGGGACGAATGGGCTGACCAGTTGAATAACTTGAGTTTCTTTGGTGGGGCCATTCAGTGGGACAAACTCAGTTGGTGGGAAAAGTGGTTGTTAAAGACTGCTCGCCAAATCGAAACCGACGCCTCGAACTTTGACTTGCAAGAAGTTCAAAAACTTGTCGGCGAATTGCGCCGTTAAAGCCAGAAACGCTAGCGGATCTGCGTTTTTCGCGGTAAATTCAAACCATGAAGATTTTTCAGGGGTTTGTGATTTTTTTTGTTCTGCTCTCAGCCTCCTGCAGTCTCAATACCGATTACTTTAGTGAATATAACAACGTTAACCTTTTGAAAAACTGGGATTTTCCCACCACTTCGGCAGGAACACCCGTCTGGGCCTTGGCTACGACGACCGATTATATGACTTGGAGTGATTTGGGGGCAGGGACTGGCCCCACCTCCACATCACATGGTTATCAATTAGAAATTAAAAATTTAATTCCCAACGGCGATTTTACGACCTCAACGGCTGGCCAATCCCTCCTCGGCAACCCAGCGAGTGCCTGGAGCGTATCGGGAAGCGGCTCGGCTACGGTATTGGCGAGTGGAACTCAGGTAAGTACGCAAAGTGCCTCTACCGTCACACTCACGGCGCCTTCTGTACAATGGACCAGCCAAAAATCCACCGACACCTTGAGCCTCAACTTAAACTCTGCCCTAGGCACATCAAGCCTCACTGGACATCCACCCTTGTGGACCACCGGCCAATACGTTCTGCAAATGGATTTTATCGATTTATTTACTTCGACACCCTGCCAGCTCAATTTTGTCCCCACGACAGGTTCTGCGGTGAGTTGGACCTACCCCAACAGTAGTCAAACCAATAGTTTCCAAGTTCAGCATTTGTATTTAATCAACAGTTCAGGTCCCAATGGCTCCCAAATCGGCAATGCTTTTTCGTATTCAGGGGCCAATGATGCCTTAATTTTTTCTTACACGAGCGGAACTCAAGATCTTGTCTTTAGCTCGTTGCGCCTTGTGCGTAGCGATGTCCCGCTCACCGTGACAACCTCGTTGCCATCTTTGTATTCGGGCAGTCTTCAACTTATTCCCGGCACCTATCAATTTTCTGTATGGGTCAAGGACGACCCTCAAGCCGGTAGCAATAATCATTTTGTCGCCACCGGGCTTACCATCACCCTTACTGCCGCCACACAACCTGGCAACAACGGAACCTTTGAAACTTATTTTCCTCGCCCCAGTGCCGGGTGGCCTACGTGGACTCAGCTAACCCTTCCCCTGGGGACGGTTGACTTTGTTGACTATGACTCGCAACACACGGGCTCGCCAGCTTTGACCATTTCTCTCAGCCCCACCAACATTTACAATGATTCACAAACTTTGGATGCAGGTAGCCTCTATGTCGCGTCGCCGACTTTGCAATTTTTACATTAACCCCTACACCAAAAATCAGGAGACTTTCTCATGAAGAGACTCACTTACATCAGCCGATTTTCTCAGCCGTTATCCCAACCCGACCTAGAAGAAATCTCCCGGGTATCCGAGGTGAATAATGCCCGTGAAGGACTGACCGGGGCTCTTTTATCCACGGGCTCAATTTTTTATCAAATTCTGGAAGGCCTGGATGCGGATGTGGACAATTGCTTTGAACGGATAGCCCAAGACCCACGTCACACGGGAATCTTTGTGCTTGAGATGGAACCCGATATCCTTCGCCGCCAATTCCCCGATTGGAAAATGAAGACCATCCAATTGGACCTGCTGAAAGACCCTCTTGTTGAACCCATGAAGAAGCTACTTTCGACGTTCGAATCTAATCATCATATTTTGGAACGCTACACCTCTCGTTTTGTTCAAGACAGTGTCGCGCATGGGATTGACCCCACCCGCTTACGGCCTATCCGTCGTGAAGCCATTGTCCTATTCTCGGACATAGTGGGCTCGACCATTTTGGGAGAACGTTTAGAGCCAGACAAACTCATGGCGGTCTTACGCTCCTACTATGATATTGTCATTGAGGCTATAGAAAGCGAAGGCGGTGAGGTCTTAAAACTTCTGGGGGATGGGATCATGGCTCGGTTTGAACCGACCAAAGCCCTCGAAGCCAAACGGGCTTGCGAAAAAGCTCTGAAGGGACTAGCTCAACTTCGATTGCGCTCACGGGGTGCCGACAAACTTTTAGCGGCGGGCTTTGGACTTGCTCAAGGTCCGGTGGTTGAAGGCAACGTCGGGTCTGGCGGTAAGTTAGATTTCACCCTTATCGGCGATGCGGTAAACTTGGCTTCTAGACTTCAAGCACTGACCAGGTCCTCGGGACAAGGTCTTGTCTTTAGCCGCGAGCTTCAGGAAGCTTTACCCCCCGAAGCCAAAGGGAAACCTCTGGGGTCCTTTAAGCCTCGGGGTAAAGAAAAGAATATCGAAGTTTTTGGGAGTACTTTGCCCGAAGCTTCGTTAGGAATCACAGAAGAAGAAATTCGAAAAGAACTAGAGTAAACCCCTAGAGTCAAAGAAAACCTTCCCGTGCTCTGGTCTGGTTGCTGGGTTAACTTTGAGGTGTCGGAAAATTGTGCCTGCAAGAGGGAAAAAAATTTTCAAAAAAAATGAAGCAGATCCTTAATCCAGCCTGTATTACTCCTGAAGTCCAAAAAAGGAGTCAATCATGCCAGGGTGGCAATTCGAGACCTTCAATGTGATACCATTTCTCAACGTGTGAACTTTTCTCATGGTGTTAACTGTTCGTATCTTCCATTTGCTGGGCTCAAGAGCCATTGAATCCCAAAACTGTGGTTGTCCCGGTTACTTTATGAATTGTGTCCCAGCCCAGAAGACCCCCTGGACTAAGGTGGAAACATCTCAGGAATTTGGTCAAAAAAAAAACCGGCTTTGCCGAAGGGGTGTACCCCCCTGATTTTTTTTTGCTTTGACGATGTTTATTCGTCCATTTTATCGATGCAAATTCGGAATTTTATCGTCATAAAATGGCGAATTTATCGCGTGAAAACGGGATTTTTACGTCGATAAAATCCCAACTTATCGCGATAAATTCTCGAAAAATAGCATCTTTTCAGCAAAATTCTAGCACAATCTCAAACGGGGAACGCCCTGACATCAGGGCCCCGTCTATCTAAGTATCCGCATCATGATCTCCTTACATGTCTATGTTTTTTATTTTGTCAACTTTTATTTTGTTGACGTGATTTGCGCACAAAGCTAGTATAAAATCATTGTGAAAAATCAAAATCGTGAGGATCGCGGGGTTACCATTCGTGACGTTGCTCAAGCCGCAAATGTATCGGTGGCGACAGCCTCTTATGCCCTGAATGGGGGCGGAAGAATCTCTGAAGTAACCCGACAACAAGTTAAAAAAATTGCCGATGAGCTCGGCTATGCCCCCAGTATTGCCGCACGAGCCCTTAAAGCAGGAAAAGGCAACCTCATCGCGATCCTGACGGATGGTTTTGCGGGGCCGTGGTATGGAGAACTCCTCGAAAACCTTCAACCCGCTTTAAAAGAGGCGGGTTATACAGTATTTGCGATCACACTCCAGAAAGAATCGTTGCAATTGTGTATGAACTTAACGATGTCAGGAATGGTCCAAGGAATAATCGTCCTTAATCCCAACGAAACAATCAAGCCAACTCTGAAAAAGCTGGAAGACCTTGTCCCTGTCGTCGTCTTTGATTCTGCGTCAGATTCCGAAGGGGCCATCCAATATGTGGTAGATAATCGTGGGGGTATCACTAGCCTGATGGAACACCTTTGGAACAAAGGTTACCGTGACTACCTCTGGGTTGAGGGAACTGAAGGAACCTGGGATGCCCAAGAACGCTTTTTAGCCTTTCAAGACTTTCTTTTCAACCAGGGACTCGTTGCGTCAGATATTTCAAGGGTCTATGGAGGGTTTCAATACACCACAGCTTTCACGAACGTCAAAAACTATCTCAGTGAAGGTCACCGGCCACGTGCCATCATCGCGGCGAATGACGAATCAGCTTTGGGGGCTCTCGAAGCGGTGAAAGCTTTTGGCTTACAGATCCCGCAAGAGGTCGTCATTGCGGGGTTTGATGGCCTAGATGTCACCGCTTGGACTTCACCGCCTTTAACCACTGTCTTTTATGATCGAAAACTGATTGGTAAAGAAATGGCCGCCACGCTCATCGGGGCTATTTCAGGTGAGCGTGACTTTCCCACTTCTAATTTTATTCCGGTTCAATTAAAGCTGAGAGCTTCTACTTAAACCCAACGTTACGGATTCAACTCGATTGTCCCCCACTGACTGGGGTCAACATAGAAGTTGGATTTTCCCGACCAAATCCATTGCGACTCTCGTGTACCTGACGAACCGGCATTATCTACCGCTAAGTCAAAGCCCAACGTCTCTTTTTCCTGAGGAACAAAACCACCTAGCGAAGACCAGGGGAACGAAACATTCAGTTCATACCCCGTAGCCGTTCTGGTGGCATGACCTTGCACACCAGGAACTTCGGTTTTGAGTTTGGACCATTCCCAGGACAGAATTTCTGTTTTAGCTTGGGGAGCCAAGCCAACTTGCCAATCCGTCGTTGAATAGTATTGACGCTTAGGGTCAGCCTTAGGATTCGTAGAAATTAAAAACTCTAGGCAATCGCCATTCCATATATCTCCAGCCTTTTGCATATTCATAAGGGGGTAGGCATCTGAAATATTTGCATGAATAAATACCCTGGTTTTGTTCCACTGAATTTGCACAGTTCCTTGAAGGCCATGCTGGGAATCTTGAATCGTGATCGATGGGACAGAAGTCCAAACTTGTTGATCCAAGGTTTCAGAGCTCGTAAAATTGGCCGTATAAGAATTTTTTGGAAGATTGACCGCTGTACCAACCAACTGGGTTTTAAGGTGATCATAATCCGCCATAAACCGTTGATTTAACTGAAAGACGGATGACCTTTCGGAAAGATAATAGGGTTGTGAAAACATGGCTTGGGCTGCTTGAAGAGACTCTTCTGATTGTTCCAAGCGCCAATCTCTTTCTTTTTTAATATCAAACCAAACGAACCCTTTTATTCCTGGAAACTCACTTCTTAAGCTTTTATCCATAGCTTGAAGCCATTGAGCTTTCGCCGAACCTTCACGACCAGTTGCCATTTCACCAATATAGAGGGGTTTCTTAAGAGCTACTAAGAGCTTGGAATACATGGACGAGAAGAGGTCCGAGAAACTCGCGTTCCCATCAAAGTCATAACCGTCAATCCCCACCATATCGACATATTGGTCCCCGGGATAAGCCAGAAGAGGATCATTCCAAGCTTCTGCCGGTACGCTATTGTTATTGGGACACCAGACCCAAAGCACATTATGAGCTCCCGCTTGCTCGACAAGATCGTGAACGTGCCGATAGGCTTTGATGTATTCCTGGGGATTATTGCCGTTTTGGGAAACTGCCCAAGGGTACCAGTTACCATTAAATTCATGTCCCCAACGAACCATAACCGGCTTACCGAATTGGGCGGCTTGCTTTCCCCAAGCCAGAATGTATTGGTCATACGTCCCGTTCGTAATGTCCGCTAAGTGGATTTTCGTTTTATCGTTCCAAAGCCAAGGTTCCCACGTAATATCCGGCAGTGCCCCTGACTTCCAAACATTTTCAGCTTCTGTGGTCGGGAACCCTTTGCTGAAGTCATTAAACCACATCACAACCGCAAACTTCTTCCCGCCGAGTTGAGTTTCGAGCTGACTTACAGACGCCATGTCCTGCGGCGCTGATTCATTAAAGATCCCCAACCAAGCTCCATTTTTGACCTCACCAGAGTTCATGCCGGGAAAAGAACTTCCCCCTGAGGCACAAGAGGCCAGGGATATGGTAACGATTGAGGCTAGGGCCACCATCGCAAATAATTTCATTGAGTAACCTCCTTGTCGCGTACTCAAAGTGTTTCAGTGCTCACGAGGCACCGAGTAAGATATCGATAAGACCTTTCAGGCGTTCTTTACCTGCAGGTGTAAAGAGACCAAAGTCTTGTGACTTCCAATTCCACCAAGTCCAAGGGATTCCTTCTTGGCCCAAAAGGCTGACCACATCCTTTATCCAAGCGAGGCCACTTTTTTCTTCACAATGCTCATACACTCCAAATTCGCCGCATAAGGGTGTCTTCCCTGACTTGGCTTGAAATTGGGTGGCTTTCGTAAGCTTGTTTTGAAGAAAGGTCCGATCCAACGTTTGCGGTTGCCCCGGTTTTCCATAGCCTGAAGTTTCTAAGCTTCCAAGGTGCGGGTTTTCTTGGAAAAAGGCCTCGAGTCCTTCCGCTTTACCGGGGTAGGCAACGCCCCGATCATACGTTCGGGTGAATTCATTCCAGTGTGCCTTGGCGTGGGTTACCAGTAAGGGCTCATAAAAGTGAAAGGTATACTCCACGTAAGGGTCTGAACTTAACCAAAGGTTTTCTAACTCCTCGACCGAGGCATACGCATTACTCCCGATCAGGAGCGGACGTTGAGGGTGAACCCGATGAATCACCTCAACTGTCCGTTGAGCCAAGGTATTCCATCTCTGGGAATTCGGTTCGACGACTTCATTCAGAAGTTCAAAAATCAAATAGTCACTTTCGAACTGATACCTTTCTGCCAAGAGTTGCCAGAGCGCGAGGAACTGCTCTTGTAAATCCGGGCGATCAAACAGGTTATTGTTCTGTAAGCTGTCAAACGAAAACCCTGGAGCTTTATGCAAATCTAAAATGATGTTCAGCCCATACAACTTGGCACAATCGACAGCAAAGTCTAAATAACCAAGCCCCCGTTTCTGTGAACGGACAGGGTTTAAAGGCCCCTCTTCCAGTAAGGCGAAATCAAAGGGAACTCTGACATGGTCAAACCCTAGTCCAGCGACTTCTTCAAAGTCTTTTTTCTGAAGGAAGTTTTGAAAATACTCTTCGGAGCCTTGGGGATACTGGGCTAACCACATTCCAAGATTCACGCCTTTTTTTAGGTTCACGTCTTTTTCCCCTTTTTCGGTAGTCTGAATAAGAAAATGATGAAACGTTTAACCTATTTCTGTCAAGCTTTTTTTTCAAGGAATTTCTATAGTTCTTTGGGCCTCAGCTAAGCTCCTTTGCTAGACACAAGCTGAGAAATAGAACTAAACTGACCCCAGTTTTGTCCGAGTAAAGGACATAAATGGGGCCATTTTGATACCAAGAACAGCTCTCAACGATTTTTCGGCCTGGCTTTCTCGTATTCACCGCAAGCCGCTCATCTTACGCGGAGCTCGCCAAGTTGGTAAGTCAACGCTAGTTAGAATGGCCGCTGAGGCCTGTGGGGTAGCGCTTTGGGAAGTTAATCTCGAACGTCACAGGTATTTGGCCACCCTGTTTGCCACCAAAGACCCTGTCCGCATTCTCAGGGAACTCCAATTGGTACTGGGCTTTCCTGAACCTGACCCGCAAACAAAACACCTTTTATTTCTAGATGAAATTCAAGAAATCCCCGAGGCCTTAGCTTGTCTTCGCTATTTTTATGAAGAGCTCCCCGACTTGCCAGTCGTTGCGGCAGGCTCTTTGCTAGAGTTCACCCTGGCCAACGCCAACTTTTCCATGCCGGTAGGCCGTGTCGAAACTTTATGGCTTGGCCCCTTAGACTTTGAGGAATTTCTTGTCGGAACAGGTGAGGCTTCACTTGCCACCTTTCTTGAGCAATGGACCCCAGAACAGTCCATTTTAGAGGGGGTTCACCAAAAGCTTCTACTAAAACTCAGGGAATACTTTTTGGTTGGTGGCATGCCCGAAGCCGTACAAGTCTTTCGTGAGACAGGGAGTTTTTCGGAAGTTCAAGTTGTACATCGATCCATTCTGACCACTTACAAAGATGACTTTGGCAAATATGCAAAAGGCACTACTTTAGAAAAGTTGCGACGGGTCTTTGAAGTCGCCCCCCTAACTATTGGTCATAAAGTGAAGTACACCGCCTTTCATCCAGACTGGAAAGCCGCAGATATACGCCAGTCATTAGAGTTGTTGGAGCGAGCTGGGTTATTGCTCAAAGTGACTCACACAGACGCTTCTGGACTCCCCTTAGGTTCCCAAGAAGATCCCACAGTTTTCAAATTGTTTTTTCTAGATATTGGGCTTGTCCTCAACTCGTGGGGAACTCAAGGTTTAGATTTGGACTCTTTTTTAGACGGGAAGTTTCTGGAAGAAGGTAAGCTGGCAGAACAATTTGCTGCGCAATCTCTGGCCTACTCACAGGGGCGGGATGCCCCTCCCCGGCTTCACTATTGGCTCCGTGAGGGACGAAACACCAATGCTGAGGTAGATTTTATCCTTTCGAGAGGGACTGAAGTTATCCCCTTAGAAATCAAAGCTGGAGCTTCGGGGAGTTTACGATCGTTGCATCAATTCATGGCTCTAAAAAAACTTTCCACGGCTTTTCGTTGTGATTTACTCCCCCCTACGACACAGAGCGTCTTCACCACCGTGACCACCCCAAGCGGTAAGGCTGAGGTGACTTATCAACTTCACAACCTTCCGCTTTACTTAATAATCAGCACATTTCGGGTTTCGTCCGTATCGGGTGCGACCACACGAATGAAGTAGATACCCCGCGCCACGGGACGGCCTCCGGTGTTGGTGCCATCCCAGAAGAGCGTGTAGTCGCCTGAAGACTGGCGACCTCGGTGCAAGACCTTGATCAGGTTGCCATCCAAGTCGAAGACCTGAATGGTGGCAATCCCCGAACGTTTCATCGTGTAAAGAATTTCCGTCTCTTGTCCTTTAGTGGGGTCGATCACGTTATTCAACACGGTGACGCCATTCTTTTGCGTCGTGATGGTTTTGAACGGGAAGCTCCACATGCTGAGTTGTCGGGGGTCCGTATCGGGTGCCAAGGCGTGTACGGCGTATTCTGAACCGATGCGGAAGAGGAACTCCATCGTTCGACCCAACGAAATATCCGGGTCGCTACCTGGCAGTTTAAAGTTCTTCAGGACACCAACCGTATTGGCCAGCGACAAATACGGATCAAGATAACGCGCCGAAGCATTCCCCGAGTCGGGGACAAACGGAGCACTGACTCCCGTCGGAGGCGTTGAGGCCAAGAAGGCCGAAGTCAGACTAAAGATCCCCGTCGGCAACCAAATGTGATTCGTGTCTCGGGAAGAGTCTTGATGATCAAAATAGAGACGAACCGGCAAGGCCGACGTTGTGGTGCCATACACCTGAGCCTGTAGGTCAATGTCACGGCTCGTCAGGTACTCGGTGCCATTTAAAAAGTCGTGAACGACATGCGCCGTTCCGGTTTGATTCACTTCACCGCCCGAACCATCCGAAGCCCATAACGGCACCACGACATCTAAGGCTAAGTTGCTCAAGGGATAGCTGATCGAGGCATCCATGACGTTGATATTTGCCGATACGCTCGAATAACTTTTCGCTTCGAAGCGCAGGTTCATGATATCGTCAGCACTCAAGGGATTATTAAAGTCCACAAAGATTTCTTGCACACTACTGCTAAGCGAATCCCCAGAGTTTGCCGGGATGATATCTTTAATGCTGTTCGTCGTTGTCCCCACCAAAGTAAAGACATCGTTGTAGCTGGGGGCCGTGCCGTTCAGCGTCACGGGCCTGCTGAATTGCACGTACATTCGCGTCGCCCCACACGCCGCCAAAGTCAACACAATCGTAGGTGGTGTTCGGTCAATTGCCTTAAAGTTGAGGAGCGTGCCCAACAAGACCCCCGACAGATTGGTTACCATGCCCGAGAACATATTGTAATTGACGGTAAAGCCTGAGGTGACCTTCCACGACCCCGGTTCGGTATTCGTATTGATCGATAGGTTAAAGTAACCATCGTCCTGGGTTGTGTCGGGAGGGTTCAAGGTTCCTGGTGTGCTACCTGGCGTGAAAAGGTTGTTTTGCACCGAGGTGTTGCCGCTGTAGGGACTGGACCCCGTGGGGGCAAGGTTGTACACGCTTGAGAAGGTCTTGTCCGTTGACGACTCAAAACTGAAGCCGGCCGCGATGTCTTTTAGCGAAGAGTCCCGTGCCCCAAACCTCAGTAAATTGGTGTCGGGTTGAGCCGGCGTGGACGAGTTCCAACCTGCGGACGTGTTGTACCCGCCAAACGGTTGGTTGGTGGTATTCGATAAGATGTGCACCTGGAACTGATGAACAAGTCCATCGTTCAACAGATCGGTGGGCAACAGTTCATAGTAGTTGGAGCCCGCCGCACTATACGGGGCAAAGACCGGCGGGTCGACTTCCCAAGCCGTCACGGGATTGTCGCCGCTATCCAGGCGTGAAGAGTAAACCGTTAAAGCCGTCCCTCCATTCGACGTCAACCCGGCTTGTTCGTTAGCAGTCGTGTCCGAAGCTATGCTAAACGTCGTCTTGGGGTCAGCCGAAGCGGACAGGGGCGAGGCATATGACAACTGTCCATCTTCGAGCAAGTTCCCGGCGTTGTCCTTGATCAGGGCCATCGCCCCCAAGGCTTGCACAGTGTAATGTCCCGACGGCACCGTGGTGTTCCAGATAAAGCCATCCCAGTAGGTGGCCGCACCGGTGCCGGTCGAGTATCCCGCAATCGAGACAATCAGGTCTTGCGAAGTGGTGCGGAACAGTGAGTCATTTACCAAGTTCGGGTAATTTGCCGAATCGGTGGTGGGGTCGACTCCCGCGTGAGCTTCGCCATAGGTTCTCGTTGAACGGTCTAGGGTCCCTGTGTAACTGAACAAGCCCGTGACGTTGACGGTGGAGGAGCCCCAGGCATCCCCCAAGGCTGTTGTCGCGGCGGTATTGCTGGCCGGCATGTTGACCCCAGGAACCGTCACCGGTTCCGAGAATACCAGCTTAAAGTAGTTATGGCTATCGTCCGGGGTGTACGAGGCTGGCGTGGCCGCATGATTTTGCTGACCGATGAGCACTTTGATCAGCACGGGTCGGGCCCCGTCGGTGGTGTTTTCATAGACGGTGGAGAGTCCGGCCCCGGTGGCCCCATTGTCGTTGACCCCGTCCCGGTTCACGATAGGGTTGCCTGAGGTGTCGTACAACCGGCCTTTCTCGATGGTGACATCGGGGACCAAGGTTTGATGAGTCCCCGAACGGTCGGTGCTCGAAGAGCCCCCTGCCCCCGCATTAGCCCCGCCAGCCAAGGTGCCGGTCGCGTCGGTGTTCCAGGTGGCACTGCCCGAGGCAATAAAGCCCAGCACCGAAGAATTGGCACTGACTTGAGGTTCGGTCACGGCGTAATCGCTGGCCGTATTGACCGAGGCGGTTTGCCCGGCCGTGATGTTCGAGGCAACGCCAAAGCGCACATCGTCGTCCGCCGTGGACGAACCGACGGCAGAATTGGCTTCGCCGTTCGCGTCCAAAATGGGCTTTGAGAAATGCACTTCGACCAGGTTATCGAAACGGGTGATCGTTTGATTCGTCGACACCGAATCGATGTCGGGTTGCGTGTTGTCCCAGTTGGTACAACTGCTCAAGCTCACTGCCGACGTCCACAAAGGCGACGCCGTGGCCGTTCCTGCGGTGTAGGTCCCTGCCACACTGGTTTGTCCAGCGGCCACCATCACGGGTTTGCCCGAAGCATCTTGCGCCGTCGAGTTTTGAATGGTCATACCAGACGCCGTGGCAATGGCTACGGCAAAGGGTAGGCCAAACCAATCGGTGGACTTCGCCGCATTCAAAGTTACCGTCGTCCACTTGTCGGGTAGAATTAACGTCCAAGCCCCCGAGGCGGTCATCGAGGCCCCGAAGTTGTAGAAGTTTCGGCCTACGGTGAGCGTTTTGCCGGCCGACATGGTAAACGAAGCGGTTTGTAGGCCCGGTGCGGGGTCGGTTATCCGAGTCCCATCGTCGAGAGTGAGGCCGAAGGCCGCGTTCAAGGCCGAGTGCAGGGTGGGAATATCTTCTGAACCACCGGCCCCAAAGTACGGGTAACCGAGCTTACGTTGGTAATACGAGGCCGCACGAGTAGCGGCCAGTTCCCCGTCGTCCATGGGGTAATACGTGGTGCCACCCAGGGTATACGACTGGTATGCGGCACCGTAAGCCACAAAGTCGTCGGTAGTAGCCAGGTTGAAGCCGTTGGTGTTCCATGTGCCCTTAAACGCCAGCAAGCGGTGCACCGTCACGTCGGTGTTTTGCGTCAAGGTTCCCCCCGAGGCGTTTACGACCAAGTCATTGAGAGCTAAGCCCGTGGTCAGCGACAAGGTTCGCGAACCCGTTGGGACCATAAAGAACGTCGAGTTGGTTACGGTCGTCTGCGAGGCTGTCGTTGGTGCTAAGGTCATGTTCCCTTCGACCAAGACTTGCCGTCCGGTCACGTCTAACGAAGATGCCGCGTTTTGTGTCAAACTCCCCATCAGGCCCAAGTCGCCGCCCGACAGAGTGACCTTGCTGGTGCCAGCTAAGGTGAGGTTGTACAGGTTTTTCCCGACACCCAGACCAGCCGTCCCTGTTCCAGTTTTGAGGGTGACGGGGGTGGTGTTGTTGAAAGTAATGGTAGAGGCAGAGGTGGGATTGGCGACGGGACCTTTGTACAAGCCTGTGACGGAGCCCGTAGCCGAATAATCCCAAGACCCCGACAAAGCTAAAGAATAGGAGGTTGAGGTCGTGGGGTAGCCATCCATATTGAGCTGGCCCGCCAAATTCAACCCTACCAATTGAACATTCGAATCGTTGAGGTAGAGCAAAGAAGCGGCGGGCACACTCAAAGTTGCCCCTTGATAATTGACATTCATTAGGACCAAATCGCCCCCAGTCCAATTGAGCGGAGTGCCCTTGAAAACTGCTTGGACTCCGCCAACCGTGTTGCCCAACCATTCCGGAGACCCCGAATTGGTACTCGATAACGTGATGGTTCCGTTGTTCACGAGGCTTTGCGCCGGTGAGGCTGAAGCATTCAAAAAGAGGCCGCGTTCGGGGTCCGTGCCCACCGTATGGGACACTGTGGTCGTAAGGTTCAGAACAGCCCTTGTCGC
>DAIDJJ010000026.1:0-22567 GCA_027451385.1 Spirochaetales bacterium
CCATTGAACCCCTGTTTCGACCCCACCTAACAAGCGGTAAACGACAGGAATTTCGATGGTGATGAGCCCCACTTTGTAGCCTAAGCGAAACCAAAAGTAGGTTCCCGTCAGCTGAGGCCCTGAGCCGTTGGAGTACCCGTTAAAAGTCAAGCCAGGATTCCCTACAACGAGTTGATTAAACGGAGGGGTCAAAAGGCTAACCGTCTGTGTTCCCGCTAAGCCAATGGCCGAGTTCCCCCACGAAAGATAATTTCCAAACCCTGCCGAAAGCTCAAAAATTCGAGCCCACTCCACCCCTGTCGAAAGCTGAAACGGGAGGGTCAAAGTTTGGGTTACCACGGATACTTGAACTTGGGGGGTCACCGTGTAAGTAAATTGCATCGAGGGGTAGGGGCCTGTTGCCCCAACTCGAAAACTGCTGTTCACAGTGGGAAGGTTGAGCACGGCACTGGCTTCGTTGTCGTTCCAGCCAAGACCTGAATCGGCTTCAAGTCCCAGCCAGGACCACCAAGGGGACCATCGTAGCGGCTTGACCATTTGCCACGCGGCAAACAAGCCCAAGGATTTAGAAAGAAACTGATAGCTTTCATAAGAATATTGTGACCAGCCTGCCACCACCTTAGCGTACAACGAGGGCCACCACGGGGCTAAACTGCCGCCCCACCACAGCGTGGTCGGCGACAAGTTGATGCCTAGCAGATAGTCAGCAGTGGGGGATAGATTTGAAAAACGATTAAGCCACGTGGCGAAATTCCAATTATCCACCTCGACCGAGGCTGTATTCGATAGTGAAAAGGCGTAAGGTAAGCCGTTCCAGGGGGATCGCCACACGGGTAAGACGGACATCGTCCCCGCGTCGGCAAAAGCCCCTAAAACCAAAGGTTTATTCAAAAAACTGTTGAGAGTGACTTGGATCTGCCCGGCCACTTGATCTAATTCTAACGCCAAAGTCGGTTGAAGCGAAGATAATTGCGAAATTAACTGCGGTGGTGTCATCGAAACCGTCACCTCGGCTGGTGCAGGCAAAGCAGAGGTGACAACAAGAAATAAAGTGAGCAGAAGGTGATAAAAACGTGGCATTTCTTTCAGCGGACAAGCCGTACCTGAGGTATACTATAGGTGAAACAGGGGGGAGGTACCAGGGATGAAAAAGCTTTTTGTCGTTTTGGGAGTTTTACTGCTGACTTCGTGTCAATTGTCTTTGACGACACCTTCAACCTCTGGCTTGAAAGAAACTCAAACTTGGTCTGGAAACCGGCTTAACGACTATTTAGGAACCACGCTTCAATGGTACCAACTTTACACCTACGACTCACAAGGCCGATATGCGTCGTACGGCCACTATAATCCTTTGGGTACCTTGCTGTATTCGCATGCTTACAGTTACATCGGGACAAGTTCAGAAGTGTTGGTTGACGCCGTGTTCGACAGCAACAACAGTCTCACGAGCTTTGATGTGTATACTTACGACTCGAAGGGGAACAAAGTTCAAGACTCTTACTACCTCGTTTATACCGATACTACGGGGCAAGTCATTAGCCTTCAACACTTTGAGGTCTGGCAGTATGATACCAGCGGAGGGCCTTCCAACGGGGTGCTCCTTGCTGATGCCTTATTTAATTCAAGTTCCATTGTTACAAAGGCATCTAGGTACTTTTACACAGATTCTTCTTACCCTGTTCAAACTACCCAGGTCTTAGGGTATCTGGTGCCTTCGGCGATCACAACCCCGACGTCGTCTGACTTAACCCTTTATTCTGAAGTTGACAATACCTATTACTCAACCATCTCTCCGGGAAGTCTTTTAAAACAAGTTTATGGAGTGAATGCCTCCGTGACTCCAGCGTTAGCCCCATCTCGGGTATTAGCCCCTTCGTCTTTCGCCGTGGCACGAGCGGTAACTTTGTCGGTCCCCAGCGTTCCTGCGTCGAACCCAAACGGCCCTTCACTTTTGTCGCAAGTTGTGTGGCCGACGGGGACAACAACTCCCTCCTGGTGGAAGGGGTGGGAATACGATAACTGGGGGAATACCGAGGTGGATTTTACCCCTGCCAATATTCCCACGAAAGTCATACGAACTTTTAACGACGGAACTGTTTTGGGGGTCACGGGGTCGTCCACCCTGACGACAGCGCTGACTCGAGATAGCGCACAACAGATAACCCAAGAAGCCGTCAGTTTTGCGGGGACGACTTTGAATACTTCTTACAGCTATATCCAAGCAGCACTCGGTTCCAATAACGTCCAAGGATATCTGGTCAATGCCATCAATTTATCGGGCAGTGCCTTGTTAGTCCCGCTAGCCGTCAGTTTAACGTACAACAGCGATAACTCCCCTGCAGACATTCAGTTTTCCATACCCGCAGAGGGTAGCTCTCCTGCCGTGACCCTGGGGGCCATTCATTTGAATTATAATTCGCTGGCCTCGACACCGTATGATGTGGTAACCTTGCCGGGTTTGGATCCCGTTCAATTTGTGGGTAAGGTCAACTCCATTACGGCCTACCTGGGGAACGAAATTCCAAGCAATATCATTGCGACATATACCTTTACCTACAACTATGATACAAATGGTTCGATTAAAATAAGTGCGGTCGACGGTTCTGGTAAAAACACTGGGTACTTTCTCCTTTTAAATAGTTCACCGGCTCACCGTGTCGGGTTTTATGGGTACGATGCTAAAAACAACCTGTTATTCCAATATAGTTATCAGTACCCCGACCCCACAGCCTTTAGTAACTACTCGGGTAACCTGGGGCAGTTGAGCCTGAACAGTGCGGGGAATCAGGTGCAACAAGCCTTGAATGTGCCCGACGAATCCTCTACGAATAGTGAGCTACAAAGTTTAATTCAGATGATTTTAGGAAAATTGGGGTATTGATCTATGAGAGTTTTGCCGCCGGTAAAAAGTTTGCCGAGTCCAGAAATTTTTCGTGCGATGGGGGAACAGGGCCTAAAAGACCTCTTACGAGCTGTGTACAGCCGCTTAGGGGCCTCGCCCATCGCGGAGCTTTTTCCTGTGGGGGAAGAGGCCTTGACGGCCGCGTCAGAAAAAAGCGCCTTATTTTTTATCGGGATTTGCGGGGGCCCTCCTCTGTTTGAACAAAAATATGGTCCCCCCCAGATGCGGGCCCGGCACGCGCGCTTTCGCATCAATGAAGCGGCTCGCCTGGCTTGGTTAGATTGTTGGAAGCAAGTTCTAGAATCTGCCGAAACGTACGGCTTCCCCGTGGCGCACAAAGCTGGGTTTTGGGAATACCTAGAGACGTTCTCTCAGTGGATGGTCAATGTCGAGTAAACCGGTGCAAACTACACTACGTCGCTTAGAAAAAGCCATCCGAGAACTTCATGAGGAATTGGCTCAAGCCTTGTATGCGGACTTTGGAAAAAGTTCTTTGGAAACTCTTACCACTGAAACATCGGTAGTTCTTAGTGAAATCCAATACTTACGCCGAAAGGGTGCTTCGCTACGTAAACCACGTCGGGTGCGAACCCCTTTGGCTCATTGGCCAGCCCGAAGCGTGATCTGGAGTGAACCTTGGGGAAAGGTTTTGGTTTTGGCCCCCTGGAACTTTCCATTTCAGTTGGCCCTAGTCCCTGCCTTAAGCGCGTGGGCTGCCGGAAATCAGGTTGTGCTAAAACCTTCTGAACGCACCCCTGCTACTTCGGCCCTGATCGCCAAACTTGTGGCGGAGCACTTTACCCCAGCTGAGTTCACGGTCGTGACGGGGGACGCTGAGGTTGCCGCTTCATTACTGGCAAAGCCTTGGGATTTTGTCTTCTTTACGGGCAGTCGCGAAATTGGTCGTCGCGTCGGCCTCTCGACGAGTGAGCGGCATATCCCCTGTGTGCTAGAACTTGGTGGCAAGTCTCCGGCAGTTGTATTAGAAGGCGCCGATGTAGAGCTGGCCGCCTGTAGACTGCTTTGGGGTAAAACCGTCAATGCCGGTCAAACCTGTGTTGCTCCCGACTATGTATTAGTACCTTCGCATCTGCAAGAGGCCTTTATCGATGCTTTTCGACGTGCTTTGCACGATTTTTTCCCTCAAGGGCCGTTAGCCTCACAGGATTTAGCTCGCATCATTCATCGACAAGCTTGGGAGAGGTTAGAAGCCTTGGCACGTTCGGGAACCATTGCCTGCGGTGGGGAAAGTGATCGAGAGCGGTTGTTGCTTGCCCCAACCTTGTTGACGGGCGTCACCTGGAATGACCCTTTGATGGCCGGGGAAATCTTTGGCCCGTTACTGCCGGTTCTTACTTACACCTCGCTGGAAGATGCCAAACAACACATTTCTCAAGCTCGTGATCCTCTAGCTTTATACGTCTTTGGTCCCCCCCGTCAGGCCGAAGCGTTTTTTTTGTCCGTTCCTGCCGGCGGCGGTTGTGTCAATGACGTGCTGTTGCATTTTGCCAATACGAATCTGCCCTTTGGGGGCAGGGGATCCAGCGGTTGGGGGCAATATCATGGAGCCGCTGGTTGGCGAACCTTTAGGCGCGAAAAGGCCTTGGTTCTTCGGCCCAGCTGGGGAGACTGGCCGTTTAGATATCCACCGTATACCACCGGCAAGTTCAAGCTCCTCAGAAGGATCTTAGGTTCATGAGGCAAGCCCAACTTTGAGAAACCCATTTTTGCTCTGTTTTAGCCTGGTGCTCCTGACCTTGGTTATGAGCTGTTCACAAGCTAACAGTCAAACTGTGGTTAACGGTCAAACTGGGGTCGTCAATACCTCCAACGTGGTTAGGGGGGCCGACCTAAGTTGGCTCAGCCAACTGGAATCCCGTGGGGTAACTTGGCAAGATTCTTCTGGTCAGCCCGCTGATCCCTTGGACTTGCTAAAAGCTCTGGGGGTCCAGGCCGTCCGACTGCGGGTCATGGTGAATCCTTCTGCAACCTCTTATGAGACCTTTGATACGCAGGGAAATGTGACAAGTCTTTTGGGCTTTTGTGACCAAAGCAATGTGGTGACGATGGCCAAAAGGTGTCAGGCCAAAGGTCTTGCCCTTCTTCTTGATTTTCATTTTAGCGACACCTGGGCCAGCGGTATGCAGCAAACTCCCCCTGCGGCCTGGGCCCAGGACACGTTACCACAATTCGAAACCGCTATTGCCACAGAGGTTACTAGTGTCTTAAGTGCTCTGAAATCCGTTGGAGTGACACCCCGTTGGCTACAATTGGGAAACGAAATTGACGAGGGTATCCTCTTTGGCACACAAGCCAGCGGTTTTGTTCAAGGAAATTCCGGCTGGACCAATCTGGTAGCCCTCTTGAACTCCGGTTATCTGGCAGTGAAGAAATTTGATCCTTCTATACTGGTAATTCTTCATTTGGATCAAGGTGGGAACAATAGCTTGTACCGCTGGTGGTTTGATCATTTTCAAGCGGCCGGAGGGCTTTGGGATGTGACGGGAATGTCCTTTTACCCGTATTGGCAACCCACTCAGACGATTGCGGACCTTCAAGCCAATATGAATGACATGGTGTCCCGCTATGGTAAACCAGTCATACTTTGTGAAGTAGGGTATTTAGCTTCTGAGCCGGCTCAAAGTCAGGTGTTTTTGTCCAATCTTTTATCTGCCGTAGCTTCGGTTACGCAACAGCAAGGTTTAGGTGTATTTTATTGGGAACCCGAATCGGCCCCTGAGGTGCTTCCCGGAGGCTACCCGTTAGGGGCCTCCCACTTTGTGGACCCACTTACCTTACAATTCACCAGTGCGCTTTCAGCGTTCTAAATCCCCTGAGAAGTTCCCTAAGTTGGACATCACCTTTTGGACATAATCCTGAGTTTCGGGAAAGTCGGGAATCCCCTGAGCCTTGTCGACGGCTCCAGGGCCGGCATTGTAAGCGGCTAAGGCCAGAGGCACATTGTTGGAATAACGATTCAACATCGATTTCAAATAGCGAACTCCGCCATCTACATTTTGAGCGGGGTTAAAGGGATCGTTGACTCCAAGATCTTTGGCGGTCCCCGGCATCAACTGCATAAGACCTTCGGCCCCAGCTTTGGAAACCGCGTTGGGGTCGAAACCCGATTCAGCATTAATGACGGACTTCACCAAAGAGGCGTTGACGCCGTACTGGTCGGCACTTTTTTGAGCCAATTTTTTCAGGTCACTAATCGAGGTGGACTCTTCGGGCGAGGTGGAAGGTGTCAGCGGTTTGGTGTCTTGATGGGTAAAAGTTCGAGCTAATTGAGAAACTACAGCCTCAGGTGAATCGAAAAACTTTTCGAACCGCTCAATTCTCTCAGACATTCCTCGTTCCATGGAGGAAAAGTCAGGGAGCTGGAATGAGGGGGGCAGAGCGGAAAATCCAGATAATTTGTCGATCATAGTTTGTTTTTCGGCCTCTTTCAAAAAAAAATAACGCTTTACTTAAGTAGCTGGCAAAGGAAATAAGAGCAAGGGCTGTTTCGTTTGCTGGCCTACCAGATTGGCGACACTACCTTCCCAAAAGGCTTTCAGTCCTGTTCTACCATGGGTGGCCAATAAGGGCAAATTTCCAGTGTCCTTTTGGACAGTGGTGGTAATGACGTTGGAAGGGTCTCCCCGTTGTACCGTGAATTCACAGTCTAGGCATAATCCTGGTTCCCTGAGTTCGAGTTCCTGGCAGATGGTCAGCTTTTTTTCTGCTAAGTAGGCTTGAGCTTCTTGTTCTTCCAGATCAAGGAGTGAACGTGTGAGGCCGGGGAGCATCCGCTGGGCATAGGATAATTTGGGGGGCACGGTACCTGGGGTCGGAATGACCAAAAGGAGGTTGACGTCGAGTTTGAGTTGAGCCGCCAACTTTGTCCCAGCCGAAAGAACTTTTTCATGCTCGGGGTTGCCGTCCAAGGGAATCAAAAGAGTTTGAGGTTCAAACGCAGGATGATCGGGATGAATCATCAGCAAAGGAACTTTGCCCAGGTCGACTGTTTTTTGAGCAATGGAACCCGACCAAAATTGACTGAGGCCGCTGTGGCCGTGGGTGCACAAAATCACCAATCCAGCCTGGACGGCTTTTTGCTGGTGGGCAATTTCACGGGCAATTCGGTTTGACGTGGCTTGAAAAATGACAATTTCGATACGCCCAGGCCAGCTTTCTTCGAGAGTTTGTTTGAGGGCTTCAAGATAAAATTGAGCCTCTTCGCGTGAACCAATGTGGCGTTGCCCATGAATTTTCTTTGGTGGCCGCTTTTCGACAATATGCAACAGAATCACTTGAGCCTTGGTGCGTTCCAAAAAGTAGCGGCAGGAGGGTAAGACAGCTTCGGCTAAAACCGAGCCGTCCAGGGGGACGAGAATCCGGTCCAGAGTTAAAGGAGTCATGAGGTACCTCCGAAAGTCTGAAGTGTAAGAAAAATATTCAGCACAACAATGAGGATGGTAATTACCCAAGCCGCAAGGTTAGTGATCTGACGATTGGCTAAAGGGCCCATCACAGACCGATTTGCGGTAAAGATAACTAAAGGAAAAAGCGCAAACGGTAAAGCAAAACTCAAAAAGACTTGACTGGCAACGAGAGTTTGTGTGGCATCAAGGCCCAAGCTGATGACGGTGATTGAGGGAATCATCGTCACTAAACGTCTTACCCAGACAGGTATACGATGTTTTAAAAAGCCTTGCATGATGATTTGGCCCGCACTGGTCCCCACACTAGAAGACGCAAGTCCCGAAGCCAAAAGAGAAACGCCAAAGAAAATCACCGCAGCCGGACCCAAGAGCGGTTCAAGGGTTTTATAGGCCACTTGAATCGAGTCTATATCTTTGTGCCCGGTGGCCCCAAAGGCACTGGCGGCCATCACAAGCATGGCGGTATTGATGAGCATCGCAATCGTCATGGCGATCACGACATCGGCAAGTTCAAAGTGAAAGAGTTTTTTTTGTTTCACAGGGTCACGTACCACAATGCGGTTTTGTGTGAGAGCACTGTGCAGATAAATCACGTGCGGCATAATGGTGGCCCCGACGATGCCTGTTGCCAACAAGACACTTTCTGAACCCTGAAAATGCGGCTGAAGCAGACTCCCCGCGATGCCGCTCCAACTAGGGTGGCCGATCACCAGTTCAGCGAGATAGCTTAACCCTACCACCCCGACTAAGGCACTAATGACGGCTTCAAGCGGGCGAAACCCAAAGCGCTCCAGACCCAAAATGAGAAAAGTAATGACAGCGGTTAATAGGCCACCCAGGAGCATGGGCATGCCGAATAAGAGGTTAAATCCCAGAGCGGCCCCTAAAAACTCGGCCAGGTCTGTGGCCATAGCGGCTAACTCCATGACCCCCCACATCAGCCAAACTAACCAGCGGGGCAGACGTTCACGGCAAAGCTCTGCTAAGTTTTTTCCGGTAGCTATGCCCAATTTGGCGCTCAGGGTCTGAATCAACATCGCCATCAAGCTTGAGACAATGACAACCCAGACTAAGAGATAACCGAATTTTGAACCCGCAGAGATGTTGGTGGCAAAGTTACCGGGGTCAATATAGGCAACAGAGGCAATAAAGGCAGGCCCAAGGAACGGAAGAAGGCTCTTCAAAAAGCCAACACGGCGGGAAGGTTTCTCAAGCAAGTCAAGCGCAGTTTTCTTTCCCGTGGACATAATACCTGAGAATACTCAAGAAAATGTGTTTACTCAAGAATAGGCGGATGAACATGAATCGCTAGTCTGTGCCGTTTCTCCTGTCAAGAAATTTTCGCCACCCCCCATGGTGAGTTATGTCTTGCAAAGTCCCTTCATACCCTGGCATGAGGAGAAACCCTGTGACCCATTGGCCGTCGCTCAGCTCAAGCTTTCCCAAGCCTAGGGGGTGGGGAATCTGCGCGGTAAAACTCCCCCAATGGGCCAAGGGGATGTCCCACAGTTCTACTTCTAAGGACGTGCTTTGGGGGGCACTGCTTCGGACGACGCCCGGCTTGAGGAGCTGTCCGTCTTGAAACGCAAACAGCTGATAGTGCGGGGCTGTGCGGGCTTCTTGAAGAAAATGTCCCCCCCGCTCGGTGAGCTGGTAATTGAGGGGCATTCCGCGTAAGTGAGCTCCTGCAACCGCCAAGACAGACTCTCCCCAGGACGGCATTTGTGACGTTTCCCAGATTTTACCCAAGGCTAAAAGTTGAAAATCGGCCCCGGCTCCCCCCAACAAAGTAAAACCAAAGGGTCGACCTTCGGGCGTTCGCTTACCGGGAAGAGCCAGGGCTGACAAGTCTAAGAGATTCACAAAGTTCGTGTAATAGCCAAGACGGGTGTTGAGGGCGAGGGGGTTGGCGGCAACTTCCTCAAGGGTTGGCAAAGTAGGAGCTGTTGGGAGCACCAGGGCGTCAAATTGCGACCACAGGCTTTCGGCGTACGTTTGAATTTCTTTAAGCCGGTAACCGGCCTCAAAAACCTCTTCGGGAAGAAAGCTCCTTGTGCCCTCTAAAACTTTTCGAGTAATAGGATGAAAAACTTCGGGGTGAGGCCAGAGGTCTCGCACCACCACGCGTCGTTCGGCTAACCAAGGTCCCTCATAGAGTTCTTTGGCGGCCTGTCGAAAGGGTTCAAAGTCAAACTCTTTGAATTGGGCTCCCCGACGGGTCCAGTCTTCCAGAACGGTTTCATAGGCCTTTTCATAGTCGTGATCGCCAAAAAAGGCCCACTGACTTTTTTTGGGGACGCCTAAGACTAGGGAAGGGCCCAAGCTTGTCCGTCGTGGCAAGACTTCTCGTGACCAGGGGTCCTGGGGGTCATGACGGGCCAAGAGCTTCAAGAGCACTTGGGCTTCTGCCACGGAGTTGGTAAACAGCGAAACACAATCCAAAGACCGAACCGCGGGAACTACTCCTTGGTTAGACAACCAGCCCCGAGTGGGCTTACAGCCGACTAGTTCTTGGAACCCCGCAGGGACGCGTCCAGACCCGGCGGTGTCCGTGCCCAGGGCAAAAGCCACAAGCCCTGCGGCCACGGCACTGGCACTCCCCGCACTGGAGCCTCCGGGTATCCATTGCGGTCCCCGAGCATTACGGGGTGTCCCATAGGGGCTTCGGGTTCCAACCAGGCCGGCGGCAAATTGGTCGAGGTTGGTTTTTCCCACGGGAAAAGCTCCCGCTTCAATAAGTCGTTCTACTACACGTGCCGATTTTGAAGGGTGATAGGCATAGGCGGGGCAACTGGCCGTTGTCGGTAAGACTTCCCAGTCAATGTTATCTTTAATAGCAAAGGGAATGCCGTACAAAGGGAGGGTGGGGGGAACTGACTCCAAGCGGGTCAACAGAGGCTCAAGGTCGGCTTCTTCGGCCACGTGAATAAAAAGAGCTGGATCAGCCCAAGCCGCTAAGCGACGGCGAAACTCCTGGTAAACCTGCCGAGGGGTAACCCCGTGGTGGTAAGCGTCTCGCAGGGTGTCCAGTCTAAATTGTAGTTGAGACAGATTGGATGTTGTGAGTTCTTCAGAAGAAAAATTCATACTAACTCCTTAAAAAGTACGGGTTTCTCCCACGTGATAAACAATTCACACCCCTGGGGACTGACAACCGCGTGTTGGGTGCCGGCGAGGTTTTCGACGAACATTCCAGGGCCGTACTCGCCCCGTTCGTCGCTTTGCCAACCCGAAAGCATGACGTAGCTTTCGGTACCTTGGTGAAAATGCAGAGGGGCTTGGGCGCCTGGTTCGTAGTGAAGAAAGGCCGCCTCCCAGTCTTGTTCCCTTCCTAAAGAGGCCTTCGTTAAGCCTGGCCTTAAAGGGGTCCACAGGACTCTGAAACGCCACAAATCACTTTGAAGGAGGGCGTAGAGCAGTTGGGCAGTTGTCGCGGCCCAACCCACAATTCCGCCTTGGCTAACGATCATTTCGACCACCAAGTCCCGATAGCCTTCGAGGTAACTGGCGGTGGCGTCCGAGGCCAAGATGACCTCAAACCCCCGGTCAGCGGCTTCGCGAGCCGTCGATTGCACGCAAACCTCGGCCGTCACGCCGCACACGATCAAGGTCGTTAAGTGTTGGCCGTTGAGCCTTTCTTCAAGATTTGTGCGTGTGAAGGCCCCTTTGCCGGGTTTGGGTAGAAGGGTTTCGCCCAGCCAAGGACGGCAGGCGGGAATAGGGTCATTGCCTGGTTCTCCCAAAATCAGGTAGCGTCCCAAAGGACCGGGG
The DNA here is from genome assembly GCA_027451385.1 of Spirochaetales bacterium. Taxonomy (GTDB): domain Bacteria; phylum Spirochaetota; class Spirochaetia; order JABEVK01; family JABEVK01; genus JABEVK01. Next base: position 11,101 of record DAIDJJ010000026.1, read on the forward strand.
TCCCCGATGCGGAGCCCAGGACGTCCATGGCGTTGCTTACTGACAGGACAGTCCGATAAGTCGGGTAAATGGCCTTCGATGGTATGAAACACCGGTAGTCCACACGCGCGAAACGCCGCCAGGAGTCGCCTGACCGGGGAAATTGCCCCGGCTAACTTCTCGACGTGGTTGCCGAGGGCCGAACCATAGCCGCCTTCTTCTAAAAAATCCCTTTGCATATCAATGACCAAGAGGGCGGTGTGCTCTAAGTCCAGTTGACGGTTTTCGGGACGCGCTTGAAGGTCAACGATCGTTTTCATGGTGCCCTCGGTGCCCTGCCATGGCTTTTCCTAAGGTCGTGAGATCGGCTTGCTTGACCGGTCCTTCCCATAAAATCTTGCCTTCGCTGAGTACGCCGACTCGGTCGGAAAGTTCCAGAATTTCGTCCAGGTCTTCACTCATCAAAAGGAGGGCCGCCCCATCGTTTCGAGCTTGCCGCAAGCGCTGATGAATCTCGGCCGTGGCCTGAAAATCCAGACCAAAGCAAGGGTTGCTCACAATCAGAATTTGGGTGTCGGGACGCAGTTCTCGAGCCAGCACCGTGCGCTGAATATTTCCCCCCGAAAGGGTCCGGAGGGGAATGTCGAGGTGCGCGGCACGAAGTCCGAAGTCACGCCGCAACCGCTCGGCTTCTGCCTTGAGCTGTTTTGGCTTGTAACGAGACGAATGGAGCATTATGTTTTCCCAGATGGAAAAATCTTTGAGGCAGGCATTCTGCAAGGGGAGTTCGGGTAAAAGAGAAACTCCCCGTTGGCGTAACCAGCGTCGCGAAGACCGAAAGGTCTGACCATGAAACCGGACAGCCTGCTGGGCCTCGGGGTGTAAACCCATCAAAACTTCCATGAGTTCTTTTTGCCCATTGCCCGAGATTCCGGCTAACCCGTAGATCTCACCTTGTTGAACCCGAAAACTTAGGTCATTCAAGGCTTGTGCGCCTCGTGCCCCCCAAACAGACAAGTGCTGGACTTCTATGCCCAGCTGGTCACGGACAGGCCCCGAGGTTTCAAGAGCCGGTTGGGAATTGGCTTCCTTGGTTTCAAGGGTGTTTCCAACCATTAAAGACCCCAAACTGTGTTCATCGTAGTTCGCTAAGTTGCCATGCGATACGAGTTTTCCTTTGCGTAAAATGCTGACGGTGTCGCCGTACTGAAGCACCTCGCGAAACTTGTGGGTAATGAGAACGACAGTGAGGTTTTTTTGTTGAACCTGCACCTTTAAAAGCCCCAAGACCTCGTCAGCTTCGGCGGGGGTCAGAACCGAACTGGGCTCATCTAAAATGAGAAGCGAAGGTTGATGAAACAACTGAATCAAAATCTCGAGTTTTTGTTTTTCGCCTGCCGAGAGGGTTCCCACTGGCAAGTGCAAGGGAATCTGAAACGGCATAGTCTTCATCCAACCCTCAAGAAGACGAGCCTCGGCGTCGAGGTTGAGGACTAAGGGGAGGTCAGTGCGTGAAAGCAAAAAGTTTTCTAACACACTTAACTGATCCGCCAGCGTAAAGTGCTGATAGACCATCCCTAAGCCAGCCGCAAAAGCCTGGCGGGGGGAGTCAAACTCGACTTCTTGCCCATTGACGACTAAGCCGCCGGATGTAGGTTTTTGATACCCGATCAGGCATTTGACCAAGGTGGATTTTCCCGCTCCATTTTCGCCGAGGAGGACATGAAATAGGTGCGGCTCTAAAGTCAGGTTGATGTCGTCTAAGGCTGTGAAGGTGCCAAACTTCATCGTGATATGAACAAATTCTAAGGCCGGTGATCGGATCATTGAAGGCCTCCCGAAGACCAGGCCTCAAGCACCGAACGAGAATCTGAAACCGCGCCAAAGACTCCGTTTTGCATTAAAACCATCGAGCAAGCCGCTTCATGATTTCGACTATCGGTGGCCCCAGTGCAGTCTTCGAGTAAGAGGCATTCAAAGCCTCGATCATTGGCCTCGCGCATGGTGGTGTGAACGCAAACGTCGGTGGTGATACCGGTTAAGATGAGGTTCCGAATTTTTTGGGTGCGCAAAATGAGTTCGAGATCAGTGGCGTAAAACGACCCTTTCCCTGGTTTATCGATGATCACCTCGCCAGGGAGCGGGGCCAGTTCGGGGATAATTTCCCAGCCTGGTTCTCCTCGAACTAAAATACGGCCGCAGGGACCAACGTCCCCAATCCCCGCCCCGATTTGACGGCTTCGCCACCGTTTATTCTCGGGTAAATCGCTGAGGTCGGGTCGGTGTCCTTCTCTGGTATGGATCACGAAAAACCCCAGCTTTCGGGCTTCGCTCAACAAATGTTGAAGCGGCGGAATGACCCGTCTGGTCAAACTCAGGTCATAGCCCATTTTGTCGACATAACCTCCCCTCCCGCAAAAGTCAGTTTGCATATCGATCAGGATTAAGGCGGTGTTCAGGGTGGTCTGATCCCCATCGAAGGGCCAGGCATAAGGTTTGGAAGGAATGAACATGGAGGTCTCCTTTACTGTTGAAGTTTCTGTTGAACTGTTTAGCTAAAGACGGATAGTTCCGCCGGTTTTCCGGCCCAGCCCTTTTTCCCTGAAGTGACCAGCATAAGAACCAAGGCAAAGCCAGCGGGGGCGGTTCCAAATAAATAAAATCCTTGACTAAACCCTGCGGCTTGCAGGGCTCCGCCTAGACTGCCTAGAGCCCCAAACAAAAGGCTTGAAAGCAGGCAGTACCAAGGGTTCCAGCGTGAAAAGATGACTAGGGCAACGGCCAAAAGTCCTTGGCCAGTCGAAAGTCCCTCGCTCCACGAGCCGGGATAATACAACGAGAGAAAACTTCCGCCTAAACCGGCTAAAAAGCCGCCGGCGGCTGTGGCTAAAAGGCGTACACGCTGAGGATCAAGACCCTTGGCCCGTGCCGCTTCGGCATTTTCGCCACACAACCTTAAACTGAGTCCCCAGCGGGTCGATTTCAAAAACCACGATACCACCGGTGTTAAGAGCACCCCTAAAAGAAACAAATAGTTGACGTGCAAAGCTTCGTGAAGTGCTGTGTTGTGGGACCAAAAGCCCAAGTCCAAGTCGGGTAATTGGGGGGCTTGGGGTTGAATCAGGGGTTTGCCAAGGTAAAACGCCAAACCTGTCCCCAAGACCATGAGGGCGATCCCTACGGCGATCGAACTGACACGACGGAAGGAGCACAGCCAGGCGTGCAAGACCCCCATCAGCAACCCGACGACACCAGCGGCCAAGACTCCCCAGAACGGATTATGCGTATACAAGCTGGCCCCAAACCCGCAGACGGCCCCCAGCATCAGGGTTCCTTCCAATCCGAGATTGACCCGGCCCGCTTTTTCTGTGAGGGTTTCGCCTAAGCTGACAAATAAGAAGGGTGTGCTGGTTTTTAAAAGGCCACCCAAAAGAGCGATGGCGACCGAGGTCCAAACCGTATTCATGCCCGTGCTCCTTGCGGATCTTTGCGAAACGCTTCTGCCCAAAGGACGCTTAAAAACAACAGACCTTGAAAGACTGTAATGGTGGCATCCGGTAAATTAAATTCGCGTTGGACAAAACCCCCTGCCGCTTCTAGACCGCCGACCAACAAGGCCACTGCCAACACTGCTAAGGGCTTTTGGCGGGCTAGAAAAGCAACAAGGATACTGGAAAAACCAACGCTACCGTGCAAAGAGGCATTCGCCGCATGATTCACCGCGGCGATTTGAAGCCCCCCCGCAAGACCGGCACAGGCACCGCCCACCGCACAAGCCCCGACAATGAGCAAGTTGCGGGGGAGTCCGAGTGAGGCGGCGAGCTTTTCGTTACCACCGGTGATTCTTGCGTCAAAACCTAAACGGGTGCGGTAAAGAACCAGCCAAACCAAAACACAAGCTGCCACTCCGACCAGTAATCCAGCATGAACCGAAGTGCCGGGAAGAGATCCCAGTTGGAAAGTTTCGTGCAGGGGGAAGGTCGAAGGTTCGTTGAGCGAGCTGGGGTCCTTGAGGGGGCCTTCGACCAAAAAGAGAAACCCTCCCAAAGCGATGTAATACAGCAACAAGCTCGAAATGGTCGGGTCCACGCCACGGGTTTGACGGGCCAAGCCCGCCAAGGCGATCCAGATGCCGCCGGCTAAACCCGCCGCTAGTAAGGCGACCAAGAGACCACTCAGCCCCCAGTCAGAGGGAAGTGCATGGCCGACAACGGCCGCCGCCAGGCCTCCCCAAAGCCAGGCCCCTTCGTTTCCGATGATAACAAGACCCACATGAGCAGGGATCAAGGTGCACAAAGCAACCAAAAGAAGAGGAGCCGCTCGCACCAGGGTGTTTTGCCAGGCAAAGGAAGAGCCAAAGGCTCCCCGTACCAGGTCAAAGAGTACACCGGTGGGCGATTTTCCTTGAACCGCAATAAACAGGCCGAAGAGTACCACGGCTGAACCCACGGCTAGCAGCTGTGAGAACAATCCCTGGTGCAGATTTTTTTTCAAAAGGCTAGCCGTGAGTTGCATGTTTACATCCCCGTGGTGCCTACGACGCCTTGGACGAGGTAGTTCATTTTTTCGAGAACAGGGTCTGTCTGAACTTCACTGGTTCCTGCGGGGATGACGAGGTGACCTTGATTATCCTTCAGAGGTCCTTTGAAGATGACAAACTTTCCTGCGAGCATTTCGTTCTGCACGGCTTCAATTTTAGCTTTTGCCGTTGCCGAAACCCCAGGACCCAAGGGGGCCATGGTCACAAAGCCGTCTTTTAAACCACCCCGAAAGAAGTGGGAGGGTTCAAGGCCTTGCTGAATTTCTTGAACGAGCGTGGTATACACTTTGCCCCAGTTCCAAATAGCCCCGGTCAGGTACTTATCTGGGGCAAGGCTAGCTTGGTCGGCATGATAGCCGCTGACCCAAACACCACGTTTTTCGCAGGTTTGGACGATCACTTTAGGACTGTCGACGTGCATGGTGATCACGTCAATGCCTCGGTCGATCAAACTATTGGCGGCATTGGCCTCTTGAATGGGGAGATTCCAATCCCCCGTAAAGACAACGGTGGTCGTGACGTGAGGATTGACCGAGCGTGCCCCCAAGGTAAAGGCATTGATGTTTTCAAGCACCTGGGGAATAGGTTTGGCCGCGATGAACCCGAGCTTACCAGATTTTGTGGCGTATCCTGCCGCGATCCCGTTGAGGTATTGGCCTTCTTCGATATAGCCAAAATACGAATAGACGTTGGGTGGGTCCTTATCGGCCTGATACAGACCTCCGCAGTGAAAGAACATCACCTTGGGGTACAACTTGGCCACCGTTAATACGTGCGACCAGTAACCAAAGGATGTCGCGAAAATGACCGAAACACCGTCTTGTTCGATCATGCCCTCCATGGCTTTTTCGACAGCCACGGTTTCGGGAACATTTTCTTGTTCGATGACCTGGACGCCAGGTAACTTCGCGACCACGGCGGCTCCTTCGGCGTGCGACTGATTGTAGCCGTAGTCATCTTTTGACCCCACGTATAAAAATCCAATTTTTAGGGTAGGGGGAGCGGCCGCTGTTGGCTTGTCAGAGCTTTCACTATGACAAGAAAAGAAAGCTAGGGCGCTGAGGAGGGTGCCACCAAGGGCCAACCTTTTGAATCCTCGGACAGAAAACATAAAATCTCCTTTCCTGACGTCAAAACCATTTTTGTTCAGGGTAGCTCACTTAGTGCACAAAGCGTGCCAAGCCCTCTTTACTGAGGAAATTTGATGAGAAATTCTTGTGTTATGTCTTGGTATTCAAATGAATTAAAAAAACAAAGAAAATTTTTGGACGCTGGTGTGTAGGATGTATCCGTGTACTTCAAAGTTATTCTATACTATTAAATATACATAAATGTATAAAAACAGAAATTTTAGCCAAATTCTGAAAATTTATCATATCATTTCAATGTAAAGAATTATGATAAAATATGAGGTTTTATACTTGTATTCTGCAGTATCATCTTGTATACAATATTGTATGCAAGATGAAAATTCTTCTCGGTTCGACTCCATGGCACCGCTGGCAGCCAAGGTTTATGTCAAACTCAAAAAAGACCTGTTTGACTTTCTTTTATTGCCGGGGGACCGCTTTACCGAAAGTGAGGTTGCCGAAGTTCTCCAGGTGAGCCGTACCCCGGTGCGAGAAGCCTTGATGCAACTACAAAAAGAAGGCTTTTTGCAAATGAAATTTCGGGCCGGTTGGCAGGTTAAGCCATTTGACTTCAAATACTATCAAGAACTTTATGACTTGAGAATTGTGCTAGAAACAGCGGCCTTAAGCTGGTGGAAAACCCGTCGAGTTCCCGAAGATGAGGCAGAACTTCAACGTCTCTTGGCCTTTTGGGGGGTCAAACCCTGGGAGCGAAAACTCGAAGGTCAACTTGTGGCGGCAGAAGATGAAGCCTTTCACCGTGCTTTGGTAGGCTTAGGGGGTAATCACGAAGCTGTGCGGCTCCACGAAGACATTACGGAAAAAATTCGGTTAATTCGACGTTTGGACTTTACTAACGAGGACCGGTTGTCGGTCACATACGACGAGCACCATGCCCTTTTGCAGGCTTTACAACGTGGGGACTATGCTCAGGCTATCCGCGACCTTGAAGCCCACATTGCTTCCAGCCGAAAAACTGTCGAGAACATTACGATGCTACGCCTAGAGAATGCTCGTTCTTTACGGTATAGTTAGCTCATGGTTCAGTTCATCCCGCATCTTTGGTTTCAAGCCTCCCTTAAAGAAGTTCTTGCACTTTACCAAAGAGCTTTTCCCGAAACTCAACTGCTGTACGAAAATACTCTGGACGGAACACCCTCGGGAACTGTCAGTATGGCGGGCCTGATTCTTGCTAACCTAGAGCTTCGCTTTTTGGCTTCGCCAGCTCCCTTTCAGCTTAATCCCAGTTTTTCTCTTTTAGTCGCTTGTCAGGGGACAACAGAAGTAGACCACCTAACCCAATTGCTAGGGGAGGACGGTCAAGTTTTGATGCCCTTAGGAAGTTACCCCTTTAGCCCTCGGTATAGTTGGGTGGTCGATCGCTTTGGGCTTTCTTGGCAAGTGATGGACTTTTCAGGGAGAGAGACGTCTCAAAGACTGATTCCAACCCTGATGTATACATCACAAGCGGCGGGCCATTGTGAAGAGGCCATTCGTCATTATGTGCACTTAGCAGGCTCGTCCATTAGCCATGTTGACCGCTATGGCCTTTTAGCTGAACCTAATCGTCCTATGGACATTCGTCACCTTGGCTTTCAGCTGGGGGATATGGTCATGGCCGCCATGGATTCTTCTGCCCCGCATGATTTTACATTTAGTGAAGCCGCCTCGCTGATCGTCGAAGTCGACTCTCAAGAAGAATTAGATTATTGGTGGGACAACCTCAGTTCAGACCCTGAGGCTGAACGTTGTGGCTGGCTAAAAGATGCTTATGGGGTGTCCTGGCAGATTGTACCGCGACGATTAGGTCAACTTATGGGTTCACCTGACGAAGAAGCTCGTTCTCGCGTTCGAGATGCTTTTCTGGCCATGAAAAAGTTCAACATTGCGGAGCTTGAAAAGGCGGCTTTAGGTTAAGATGACCCATCACCTTGAAGAGTAGGCCTCATTTGAATTATAATTTAGATGAGGTGGATCGTGAGATTATTCGACAGAACTAGGTTGCCTGAAGAGTTTCAAGAAGACTTGAACAAAGCAATCTCTACCTTGAAAAATGCTGGAACGACAGCTATTTACCTCTTTGGGAGTTTGGCCGAAGGCAGAGCAACCCATGATTCAGATATTGACCTGGCGATTCAAGGGATTGCTCCTCAGTCCTTTTTTGATCTTTACTCACGGACAGCTAGAGGATTAAAACACGAGTTGGACTTGATAGACCTGGATCACGAAAAAGTTTTTGCACGCTTTTTGAGAGAAACTAATAGGCTTGTCCAGATTGCGTGATTCCACAGCGATTGACTTACAGTGGACTTTGATGGAAAAGGAATTTCTCGAAGTTGCTCCCTTGTGGGATGTTGTCAAAGTACGAAGCCCAGACCCAGTGGAAATCAGGGCGGTTGGGTCTGTCCTACAGACTTTTTACAATGGGATTGAATCCATCCTTTCAATTCTTTTGGAAATAAAAGGCCAAACTGAATCAAGTTGGCACAAGAAGCTTCTAGAAAATGCTTTGAATAAAGGCATAATCTCCGAAGAACTTTTTGAAAAGCTGGATCCCTATAGAAGATTTCGACACAAATTCAGACATTCCTATGGATTCACCTTAACTTGGGATATGATGAGCCCCTTGATGCTGGAGTTGGAAGATGTGTTCAAGAAAGCCAGGTCAGAACTTTCCGAAAAATAGAACATATTATTGCCCATTGAACGGGCATACAGTGACATTAGCCACATTACTGGTTGAACAAATATGAAAACCTACCCAGAGTTCTGCGTCTTGCATGTTCCTCACAACGCTACAAATATTCCTTCGGATTTAAGACATCAGTTTTGCTTAACCGAGGAAGAACTTACTTGTGAGCTGGTCAACATGACCGATTGGCATACACGAGACCTGTTTGCCCCTCCTGATGAAGTTGTAACCCTTGTCGAGGCAAAGGTTAGCCGATTGGTCGATCAAAGTGTGGACCGTCCAGAAATTTGCCTAGGAACAGATTCGTTTCATACACCAGAGTCCCTCCTAGAAGAGTTTTTGAAGGCTTTCCAAGAAGCCGGTTTTCGCACTAAGGTTAATGCTCCTTTTTCGGGGGCTATCGTGCCCCTGCGCTTTTATCAAACCGAAAATGCGGTGCAGTCCATCATGGTAGAGGTTTCAAGGTCACTTTATCTTGACGAGTCCACCGGGCTCAAAAGAAAGGATTTTGACTCCGTCGCCGCCAAGATACGAAGTTGTTGCCGAAGGGCAATTGCTGAATGTTTTAGGAATAATCATGAATTTTTTATTTTACATTTTTCCGATTTACGGTATTGAATCCTCAGATTTTAGAAAATTCTTACTATCCTCATTTGAAGTTCTTGGCGTTAAGACCTCAGAAGAATTGAATAAAATTCTTCTGCCCGTGCTTGAGACTGAAATAAATATAGTTTTTCAAAAACGATTGGGAACTGGAACAATTCAAGTAAAAAATCAAAAGAAATTTGATCTTAGTAAATTACGAAAAGAATTTTGGAATCAATTAAAAAGTAATGAAGTTAAAATAAAAAAAATCTACAGCTTATTTTTACATAGGTTTTTCTCTTTTTATGCTTGGGTTTGCAGGATTTTTTGTTTGGGTTCTAATGAATAAGTCAGTCTGGGGATTATCACCCCGTCTTAGCGTTAGACGACAAGCTTACCTGTGGAACTATCGAACCATAGTTATATTCTAGTCAAGGAAAAAGTAATGAAAATTCCGGTGTTGATTTTGGTACTGTGTTTATTGGACATTACCTCAGAAGCATTTGCCGTATTTGGTCAGCCCCTATCAACTCCTACAAAAGCTGTTCAAAGTAGCTCTACCTTACTCCGATGGTTTGAATCGGCCTCTGCGTCGGCTGTTCTGTCATGGTTAGATAATGGTAACGACCCAAATCAAACATGGCCAGATACAGACGAAACTATTCTCATGCACGCTGTTTTAAATCCCAACCCCAATGTTACACGATTACTCTTGGCGGCGCATGCTAATATCCATGCTCAAAATTACATGGATGCCGATGCGGCTTTTTGGGCCGTCACTAATCCCAACCTTGATCCTAAGATCCTAGAAATGCTTTTTGCGGCAGGCATTGACCCCCTGGAAGAAAATGCCAACAAGACTAACCTTTTTCAGGCCGCAGCGAATGACACCTCGATTCCTGTTCTTCAACTGCTACTTGACAAAGGCATCAACATCAGGGCCAAGGACGACTGGGGTCAAACCGCTCTTATGTATGCCGCCGCCCATAACACTCATCCCGAGGTGATTCGTTTCTTAGTCAATGTAGGTCTTAAGGTCAATGACGTGAACTCGAATGGGCAGTCATCCTTAGCTCTGGCCTTACAATTTAACACCAATCCCCAAATCATCCAAACTCTACTCGAACTCGGTGGTGATGTGTTATCTCAATACAATGATGGCAATTCTATTCTCGAATTAGCCGAACAAAATAAGTCTTTGTCGCATACAAGTATTCTCAAGAGGATCAAGACCATGGTCGCTTCAGCGAAACTGGTCGAAACAGCTTCTAAACTTTGTGATGTGCTCAAGAATGGAAAAACAAAAGAAGTGCTTACGACCCTTGATGATTGGGTCTAGGATTGTTCGAGAAGATGAACCACGTCAGGACGGCCATGAAACATTCTTGATGTTGGCAGCACGTTACCAATTCGATCCACAGGTGATTCATTGTCTTATCAAGGCTGGCGCATCGGTATTCGATCAGGACAAAAATCAATGGACAGCGCTCGACTATGCGGCAGCATATAATCCAAATCCCGATTGTTGCAATGAGTTGTTAGCCGCTGGGGCCGATCCGGATTATGCCACACCTGAAGGCAAAACACCTCTAGATCTCGCCATTGTCCGAAATAATACTAAAGTGGCCAAAACGATTCTTGTCTATCTAAGCAAGAAAAGTGACCTAGTAGGGCCTATTACGATTTTAGACGCACTTAGCACTTGTACGAAAACTAAGGTACCAATTGACCGCGTCAAGATTCTCCTCAACGCTTGGGATGATCTTGCCACGGATCAATCAGACTTTAAAGATTTGGTGATCAATGTTTTTCAACAAGCCGTAGTGGAAGGAGAACTTGACATAGTCAAGTTATATATTGCAAAGCATTTTGCTTTCGGTGAATATTTTTCCCCTAAGGATACTTTGGCAAAACTCTCCGCGAATATCGGCACTTGCAAAAATCCTGCTGTACTTGATTCTCTTGTTCAATGCGGTGCTTCGGTTAATGTTTCGGACAAATTGGGTTTGACACCCTTGATGTGGGCTGCCTACGATAACAACAATTCCCTTTTGGTTAAACTTTTGAGCTTGGGGGCCGAGGTCTCTCTTCGAAATAATGGCAATTCGGCTTTGATCATTGCGGCCCGACAAGGCAACTTGGAAGGCCTCAAAATCCTCGTGAAAGCTGGGGGAAATGTTAATAGTCGTGACAAAGATGGTAAGACCCTTTTAATGTTAGCCTGTCGTGACCCTCAAATATTCAAATTACTCCTAAACTTAGGCGCAAACCCGCGATTGACCGCTCCTAATGGTTTAACGCTTCGTGAGTACATTCTGACAAGCAATGAAGAATACGATGAGTCCCTTGAAAAGGGTACCCAGGAACAATGTTTGAATTTGCTCAATCAAGCTCTTAAAAATAATAAGACTGGAGTGACTCACTAAGTTTGAAACTCAGGTGGAGAGCTTTTATCCCAAAGCACTGATCTCGCGGTGCCTTGCCTTGTTCCTATCATATATATTCTCGGTCTATTTAGCTCGATAAATGCCATTCACTAAA
>DAIDJJ010000027.1:0-21732 GCA_027451385.1 Spirochaetales bacterium
CTCCTCGAAGTTGCCAGGGCCTTGTGGAAAGACCGTAAAGACGTCTTGTTTCATCATGTCAGCACCGACGAGGTATACGGTTCGCTGGGGGATACCGGGTACTTTACCGAAACCACTCCTTACGATCCGCGCAGTCCGTATAGCGCCAGCAAGGCGGCCTCGGACCATTTGGTCAGTGCCTACACGCATACTTATGGTCTGCCGGTGACCAAATCTAACTGCTCCAACAACTATGGCCCTTACCATTTTCCTGAAAAGCTGATCCCCCTGATGATCCTCAAGTTGCAAAAGGGCGAGACTCTGCCGGTCTACGGGGACGGAAAGAACGTCCGAGACTGGCTGTACGTCGAAGACCACGCCGAAGCGATTTGGACGGTCATGACCAAAGGAACTTTGGGTGAAACCTACAACGTCGGCGGCGAGAATGAATGGGAAAACCTCAAGCTGGTGCAGGTCCTTTGCGAAAAGACCGCCCAAGCTCTAGGGCGGCCGGCTCAAGACCTTTTGTCTCTGATTCGTTTTGTCCCTGATCGCCCCGGTCATGATCGCCGGTATGCGATCGATTGTTCCAAGATTAAACGAGAACTCGGGTGGAAGCCCCGCACGGAGTTCTCCCAAGGGCTCGAAAAAACTGTCGCTTGGTACCTAGCCAACCCGGAATGGGTGGCCAACGTCGTCAGCGGGGCTTACAAAACCTGGCTCGAAAGGAATTATAGCTCTCGATGACGATTGATACGGGGTTAACTACCACCCTAGTGTATGGGGTGGCCTTTATCCTTTTTTTAGGGTTTTCGTGGATACCAGCCCGTTGGATCGGGTTGCCGGCCCCCACTGGTCGGAATGTCAACCTAGACGGCCTTCGAGGCTTAGCGGCCTTGGGGGTGTTTTTTCATCACTTTGCCCTGACGTACCGCTACCATCAAACGGGTCGTTGGGAACTCACTCCCTCGCATCTCTTTAATATTAGCGGGCAGGGGGCCGTGATCATCTTTTTTATGATTACCGGTTATCTGTTCTGGGGCAAAATCTCTCGTGCCGAAGGGAAACCCGATTGGCGGTCACTGTACTTATCCCGCCTGTTTCGACTGGCGCCGTTGTACTGGCTGGTCGTCGTGTACGTGGTAGCTGTGGCACTGTTGAGTACCACGGGTTCGCCCCTGAATTGGGGCGATGTGGGGAACCAGGTTCTATCTTGGGTGTTGTTTCAACAACAAGACATTCATGGGTTTCATAACACTTGGATGTCGATTGCCGGGGTCAACTGGACACTCATTTATGAATGGACGTTCTACTTCCTTTTGCCCTTACTAGCGGCACTCTACCTTTTGGCACGCCGTACGCCCTGGCTTGTCGTTCTGTTCCTTGGGGCTGGTTTTGTCATCACTTTGCAGGGCTTTAATCTATTTAGCCTGACCAGTTCGGGGTCGTTCCTCTACTTTATTTTGGGCGGTTTGACCTATTCCCTGGGGCAAAACCCTCGTCTGAAGGGCTTACTCAAAGCCTCTTCGCACCCCGCCGCAGTCCTTGTTCCTGTGACGGCCTTAGCTGTGCTATTGGTGTTCTTTCCCGAAGCCTATGGCCTGCCACAAGCCGGTTTGATGTTTTTAGTTTTTGCTCCCGTAGCCTGGGGTTGTTCGCTGGGCGGTCTGCTCAAACTCAAGCCAGTACGGCTCTTGGGCGAAATCAGCTACAGCGTCTACCTGTTGCAGGGAGTCGTGCTCTACCTAGCCTTTACCGTGCTTTGGCCCGATTTCTTTACCCGTGCGCGTTCGGTGGGAGTGGTTTCAGCCTCACTTTTAGCGAGTGGTGTCGTGCTGATTTTGCTTTCGACTCTGACATTTCGCTTCCTTGAGTCGCCCTTTATTCGGCTGGGAAAAAAAATCGCCGAAGCGAAATAGCAACACTTTCTTGACAATTCACGGCCTTCCCTGTACACAAGAGGTAAGGCTGATCTGTGCCCTCTACTTTTTTACTTGCACTTAAAAACACTCGACTCAACTTTCGCAAACGATTACCGGTTGGTTTATTCCTAGTAGCCGCCATGGCGCTTTTGTTTATTGGGAATGCGTTATTTACCAATACCCAAGATGGTTTAAAGAACACCTATGTTCGAAGCTTAACCGGCGACCTCTCGGTCAGCGCCGCCTCGTCCGACGGGTTCACTCTTTTTGGCAGTGAACTCCCCCTCATCGGCGAGTTTTTCAAAATCCCCCTGTTGCCCCGTTACCAAGACCTTTCAACTCTTCTGGCCAAGTCTAACCCTAGTGCCTCGGTACCCGTCGTCATCGGCGGTGCCCAGGTCACTGACGCCGGCTTCAAGGGCCTATCTCCCTTCTTCGCCGTTAACCTGGCCGATTATTTTCGCTTTTTCCCTGACCTGAAAATCCTTCAAGGCACTCCGCCACAGCCCGGTACTCCCGCCTTGTTCCTCAACGTTCAGCTCTACCGCGAAATCACCAAAGTTTTGGGTCATGCCCCGGCTTTGGGCGAAAAATTCATGCTGGCTACCGCGCAAGAAAACTCGTTTACCCTGCGCGAAGTCCCCTTAGCAGGCGTGTATTCGTACCCGGTTTCTGACAAATTATTTGACAGTGTGATCCTGATCGACGCCGACACGGGCCGTCAATTGAATGGTTACTACGTCTCGGACTCTTACAAAGCTCCCAAGGCTCAAAGCGACCTTTTAACTGATAATCTGGACGATTTATTCTCGTCCACTTCGGATGTGATTTCGACCAAAAGCTCGGGACTGACCGTACAAGATGTCACCAAAGATATTCAGTCCGATACCCAGGCCCCCAAGGCTGACCCGGGGACCTGGAACTTTGTGCTGATGCGTGTCAAAGAAGGGACAAAAGTCAGTACCGCTGAAAAAGCCTTGCGTTCGTCTCTAGCGGCCCAAAAACTAGACGTTCAAGTGCGCGACTGGCGCGACACCGCTGGCGGCAATGCCAAGGTAGTTTGGTTCCTTCAGCTTTTATTCAATATCGGACTGGTGTTTATCTCGCTGGTAGCCTGTTTGATCGTCATGAACTCCCTGGCCCTTTCGGTGGCCGAACGAACCCGAGAAATTGGTACCTTGAGGGCACTTGGGGCTCAAAAAGCCAAAGTCGCGTCCTTGATAGGCTACGAAACTTTGATTTTAGTCACAGGCGCCGGCATTGTGGGTGTGGTCCTGGGGGCTTTGGTGCTCGAACTCGTCGCCAAGGCGGGCGGGGTGCATTTGACCAACCCCTTAATCGCTTCGCTGTTTGGTTCCAACCGGTATATTCCCCACGTTGACCCTCTTTTGATGTTAGAACACTTCGGCGTCAGCCTCGTGCTGGGCCTATTTTCCATGATACTTCCCATTCGTAAAGCCCTGTTGATCGTTCCGATCCAGGCCATGGCAAGGGAGTAGTCATGGTATTGTCTTTGGCCTGGCGCAACTTTTTTCGTCAACGACACCGTTATCGGGTCTTGGCGGCGGCCCTCGTCTTGGGGGCTGTGGTGTTTTCCCTTTTGTTTGGTGTGACCGCTTCGCTCAATCAAACTGTCCGCGAAAAGGCAGCTCGGTACTTTTCGGGGGATGTGGTGGTCTTAAGCTGGGAACCTTCGAACGATCACCTTTTGCTAGCGCAAAAACAAATTGTGAATGCCTTTGAACACAGCGGCTTGGATGTCAGAGCTTTGCACCGTCGAAGTGTGTATTACGGGGCAGACGCTCAGCTTTTTTTTAACGGCTCGTCGCTGATACAACGTCGGGTCATTGGTTTGGATTTTCAGGTTGAGCAAAAAGACTTTGACCGGATGGATTTTCTATCAGGGTCCCCGGTGCCTTCCAAAAGCCGCGAAGATGTTTGGGTGTCGGACGATACGGCCAAACGACTCCATGTAAAAACCGGCGACCTGGTCGTACTGATGGTGAAAACCGTCAATGGCTATAGCAATACGCTCAATTTAAAAATTCGGGGCATATTTGCTGATTCGAGTTTCTTTGGTTTTGCGTGCTATATGGACTATAAGATTCTGAACCAGGCCTTGGGCCGACCTGAGAACGGTGTGACCGAAATTGGGGTTACTTTGGGTCCAGGGACGTCGCAAGAAGACGCCGCTAAGCGGGTCTGGCATGCCCTTAAGGGTAAAGTCCCGTTGCTTCCTTTAATGAAATCCAAAGACGATATTGATGCCTATACGGGGAAACACCCCCGGACTCAAAAAGAATACGATGTCTTGCCTCTAACCTCTCGGCTGAAGCAGATCAATGACCTGACCAACGGCATTTCTGCTGTTAACCTTTTATTATCTTTGGTGTTTTTGATCGTAGTGACCATTGGGGTGTTCAACACGTATCAGATGATCGTCTTTGAACGTACCCGTGAGATCGGTACGATGCGGGCGATGGGCATGCAACGGCAATCCTTAATTGGGGTGTTCTTGGCCGAAAGCGCCTACCTGGGGTTGGTCAGTGCCTTCGTTGGTATGCTGATCGGTGCGGGCATTCTAGCAGGACTTAGCCAAGTGACCTTTCCTGGGAACGCTGTCGTAGATATGTTCTTAGTCAAAGGTCATTTAGTTTGGGCTTGGCCCTGGCAGAATGTCCTTTGGGTTGTTTTAGGCATGCTGGCGACGGGCTTTTTCGGCGCGTTTTACCCAGCATGGAAAGGGGCTCATCAAAAGCCCGTGGATGCCTTGCGGCACGACGCTTAGGCAAGGAGAAGATTTATACCATGAAATTGTTTAGTTTATTGTTGCTGGTCGTGGGACTACCGGTTTTCTTGGCAGCCCAAGTTCCTGCTAACTCCCGTGAAATTTTGGCCCGAATAGACCGCCAGGTCACCTTTATGGATTCCGATTATTCCGCTCAGGTGGACATCGTTCAAAAAAAGCCCGAAGAAGGCGAGTCATTTACCAGTGTAGCCCTGTTTCGGCGAGACCGCGATTCTGAATACCTGATTATGGTCCTGAAACCCGATTCGGACAAAGGGAAAGGTTACCTTAAGATTGGTCCCAACTTGTGGTTGTATGACCCCGTGGCTCGTCGGTTTACCGTGACCAGCGCGAAAGACCGGTTTCAAAATTCCAACGCCCGTAACTCGGATTTTACCCGATCGAGCTTAGCCGAAGACTATAAGATCGTCGATTCTTACCCCCAAAAACTAGGGTCCTTGAATACCACCGTGTATGTGTTACAGGCCATTCACAACGACGTCACCTTTCCCCGAACCAAATTGTGGGTAACTCCCGACCATTTGGTGCGCCTAAGTCAGGACTTTAGCCTTTCAGGTCAGCTGTTGCGCACGACGGCCATTCCCACCTACCAAAGAGTGGGGAACCGGTATGTGCCCTATAAAATGGTCATCATCGACGAACTGCGCGGCAAAGAAGTTGATGGCAAGTTTGAGCACGAAATGACTCAGATTACCATCACCAAACCGAGCCTGGATCCCTTACCCGATATTATGTTTACCCAGACGTACCTCGAGAAAATGGCTCAATGAGGTATTTGTTTTTAGCTGTTCTCAGTGCTCTCGTCTTGGGGCCAGCTTGGGCTCAAAATTCCCCCTCGACAAGTCAAAGTTCTTCTGCGGATTCGTCGCTGATCGATGGTTTATTTGCCAACCCTCCGCCGGACAAGGTGGATAAGAATCCCCGGCAGAGTGTCAATCCCAACTTGTACACCGGCCAAAGCATGAAGTTTTTTGAAAACGTCAAAGCCAGCGGGTACTACGTGGGGGGCTGGGATAACACATACCAAGATGCGGTGGGCACCCCCTATAATTCCCTTGACTTTACCTTTGGAACGGACGTTCGCGTTGACCCCACAGTGCGGGCCTACGCCGCTTTGGATGTGCTGTACCCTCAGCCCATCAACAACCCCAATCAAACCAATAGCTTTAACCCATTTATCAATAGCTTACCCAGCCAGGGGAACCTGACGTTCTCGACTTTAACCGTCAAAGAACTCTTTTTGGACTACACACTCTACAACCAGATTTTTTTTCGGTTGGGTCGACAATCCTTAGTTTGGGGCCAAGGTCGCTTATTTAACCCCGGGAACTTCGTGAACGATATCGCCGATGGGGTGGCGGCAAAAGCCGTGACAACCGTGGCTGGCTTTAACCTGACTGGTGTCGTGATCAAAAACGACTCCTTCTATAATGTGTCAGCGGCAGATACCGCATCGACCAGTAGCTTAGCCGACGCAGGAATGATGGAATCGAGTCTGGGCCCCATTAACTGGGGTGTATCTGGTTTTTATCAAAAAATGCTGGGGTATAAAGCGGATTTATACCTTAAGTCGTACTTCTTGGACACAGATTGGTTTGCTGAAGGGGTGGCCGAACACGCCTCCACCGACGGGGTTTGGATTCCCAGTGCCGTAGCAGGTGCCTACCACGAGTTCAACTGGGGTAACGTGAATTGGTTAAAAATCGAAGCCGAGTATATGTTCTCGGGTCGAGGTGGTGGATCCAACGAAAGTTTTAACGTGACGCCGACGACCTTTTATGGGTATAATGACCAATCCCTTGGGGTAGGCCTTTCTTCGGACGCCTTGAACTTTATTAACCTGAAGCCGACGTTTTCGTGGTTGACCGCCTTAAAAGACGGTTCGGGGCAAATGATTCTGGCCTTGTCTAACACGACCATTCCTCATTTGGAAATTTCAGGTGCGGCGGTGTACATCTATGGGCCCGATAACGGACGGTATGTTTTGGATAATCCCGATACGACCGAACACCGGGTTTTGTCTTTTACACTGAAAGTGACCTTTACCTTGGACGGAGAGACCGGCACAAAATCCTCTTAAGTCGGCCTTTCGTAGAAAAAGGAGTCAATGCATGAAGATTGCGATGGTGGGCACCGGCTATGTGGGTTTGGTGACAGGAACCTGTTTCGCACAAATGGGCAACACTGTCACCTGCGTTGATGTGGACGCCGGTAAGATTGAAGGCCTGAAAAAAGGCCTCGTGCCTATCTATGAACCGGGCTTAGAAGAGATGGTGATGGAAAACTCTCGATTAGGCACCCTAAAGTTCACAACTGAGTTAAAAGAAGCTTTGGCCGAGGCCGAGTTTTGTTTTATCGCGGTAGGAACGCCAATGGGGGCAGACGGGAGCGCAGACCTGAAATACGTCCTCAAGGTTGCTGAACAAATCGGTGAAGCCGCCAAGCGCCCTTTGGTCGTCGTGGATAAGTCCACTGTACCGGTAGGAACCGCCGACAAGGTCAAAGCCACGATCGCGGCAGGTTTACAAAAACGCGGAGTCACACTCGACTTTTGGGTGGTCTCTAACCCTGAATTCTTAAAAGAAGGCGCCGCTATCGACGACTTTATGAAACCTGATCGAGTTGTGGTCGGTGCTGATGACCCGAAACCCCTGGCTTTGATGCGTGAATTGTACAAGCCTTTTACCTTTAGTCACGACCGCTTTATCGAGATGGATCTGCGAAGCGCCGAAATGACCAAGTATGCGGCCAATGCCATGCTCGCCACCAAGATCAGTTTTATGAACGAAATCGCCAATATCTGTGAACGAGTTGGCGCCGATGTCAACAAAGTACGGGTGGGCATTGGTTCGGATGCCCGCATAGGCTATAGCTTTATTTACCCCGGGTGCGGTTATGGGGGGAGCTGTTTTCCCAAAGATGTCCGTGCCCTTGAAAAAACTGCCCGTGACGTCGGGTATTCCCCCCGCATTTTGACAGCGGTCGAAGCCGTGAATAGTGATCAAAAGAAGGTATTGCCGACCAAGGTCGTAAAACGCTTTGGAGAAAAGTTAACCGGAAAAACCTTTGCCGTTTGGGGCCTGGCCTTTAAACCGGAAACCGACGATATGCGCGAAGCTTCTTCTGTGACCTTGATTCAGGACTTAATTTCTCGTGGAGCCAAAGTCAAAGCCTATGACCCCAAGGCCGCCTCAGAAGCGAAAAAACACTACTGGCCTTCGGAACCAGCGTTGACCTTTTGCAACAGCAAATACGAAGCCGTCAGCGGGTCTGACGCCTTGATTCTGGTGACAGAATGGAAAGAGTTCCGAAGTCGCGATTTTGACGAATTGGCCAAAAGCCTAACAAGCAAAGTAATTTTTGACGGGCGTAATCAGTACAACGCTTCTCGGTTGGCCGAGCTGGGGTTTGAGTATTACGCCATCGGCGTAGGAAAATAAACCATGGAAAAGCCTCCGTTTTTTTTAACCATCGACATTCGAGGTTGGACAACGAGCGAAACCGCAAAGGTTCAGCGCGTAGCTTCTAAAGCTGGGTGGAAGCCCGTCTGGCTGATGTCCTGGACAGAATTACAGGATGCAGGCTTGATCGACGAGGTTCTAAAGTCTAAAGAAGCTTCAGGCGCCGAAATCGGGCTCATTTCAGGGGATGGCGTTCCGGGGGCAAACATTGAGGAACAAATTGCATTTTTAACCGATGCCGTAGAGCGCCTGTCGGGGGCAAAACCTTTGGTACACCGGGCCGCAGATTGGTGTGTGGACGAGGCCCTCTATGCGGCCTTGGCCAAAAACGGCGTCAAGGTGGATGTGACCGTGACGCCTCATGTCGCCTGGGACACCAAACACGGTAAGGCTGATTACTCCACCTATTCTGAAAAAGTCTACATGACGCCGCAAGGCGTACTAGAAGTCCCGATTACGGTGCGGACTGTGGTTCAGCATGAATTGATTATGGATCTTAGAAAACTCCCCACCATACCTGGCAAGTTGGTTCGTTGCCTTTTCCCTACCGAAATTTGGCTTGAACCCAATGGTCGAAGCGGCAAAGGGTTGGTTGATCTTGCCGATAAATGCCGTCGTGACGGGGTGCTGGCCCACATGACTATCACGTCGAAATGCCATTCTCAGCATTCCGAGAACTTACTTCGTCGGTTGGCGGCTTTTGGGGCGCGAACCGAGGGCTGGTGGCAAGCCGTTTCGGCCGCTGATCTGGTACGCGATTTCAAGCAATCCCAACAAAATAACGCCGTTTAACCCGTTGGGTTTGGTGTTTGACCGATAAGCCCTCTGTGGGCATACTAAGCACATGAGAAAATACCTATTTACCTCGGAGTCTGTGTCCGAGGGACACCCGGATAAATTGGCCGATCAAGTGTCCGATGCCGTACTGGACGCTTGCTTAACAGAAGACCCCCAGGCCCGTGTCGCTTGTGAAACCTTCACCACAACGGGCTTAGTGCTGGTTGGCGGCGAGATTACCACCAAAACTTACGTAGATTTACAAGATATCGTTCGCGGTGTGGTCAAACGCATTGGGTATGACGACCCGGATTATGGCATCGACTATAAGTCCATGAACGTCCTGAACGCGATCCATTCTCAAAGCCCAGATATCTCTCAAGGTGTGTCGGGGGAGGGCATGTTTAAGGGACAGCAAGGCGCTGGTGACCAGGGTATGATGTTTGGGTTCGCTTGTAACGAGACCCCTCAACTGATGCCGGCCCCCATCACCTACGCCCATGAACTGCTGCGCTATGCGTCGCACCTCCGCAAGCAGGGTGGTATTCCGTGGCTCAGACCAGACGCCAAAAGTCAGGTGACCATTCAGTACGAAGACGGTGTGCCCAAGCGCATCGACACGATTGTGTTGAGTCATCAGCACGACGAGACGGTCAGTCACGCGGAAATTCAAGACCAGCTCATTCAGAAAGTGGTTAAACACGTGTTGGAACCCACGGGGCTTCTCGACGACAAAACCAAGTACTTCGTGAACCCGACCGGGCGTTTTGTCATCGGGGGACCTCACGGAGATGCCGGGTTAACCGGCCGTAAGATTATCGTCGATACCTATGGCGGTATGGGCCGTCATGGTGGGGGAGCTTTTTCAGGCAAAGACCCCAGTAAAGTGGACCGTTCGGCGGCTTATATGGCGCGTTACGCCGCGAAAAATGTCGTCGCCTCTGGTTTGGCTCAACGCTGTGAGATTCAAGTCAGCTATGCGATCGGCGTCCCATTTCCCGTCTCGATCATGGTCGATACCTATGGGACCGGGATTGTCCCCGAAGAGAAAATTGCCGCTGCCGTCGAAAAGACCTTCGACTTTAGTCCAGCGGGAATTATCAAAACCTTGAACTTGCTTCGTCCTATCTATTTGGCCACAGCCGCGTATGGGCATTTTGGCCGCGCGGATTTTCCGTGGGAAAAAACCGACAAAGTCGAAGAGTTAAAAAAGGCCGTTCTATAATGTTTCGCGAGCGAACCGAAGAAATCAAATTCTCTTTTCTCTTTTTGGACGTTTTGCTCGCGTCTTTAGCGTTTACCGTTGCGTTTTCGATTCGCTTTTTTGTAATGTACCCCAACGATTATGCAACCCTCGATAAGCTGTCGTATGCTCTGTTTGGGGGCATTTTGATTCTGGCGCAGGTGGTTGTTTACTCGGGATTCAACTTATATACCCCGCGCCGCTTTTTGTCGTCGCTCGACGAAGTTGGTGCCGTCTTGGGCGGGGCTGGACTGAACTTGTTTTTCAGCTTCGCGATTTTGTACTACCTGCATATTTATGAAGTTTCTCGTTTATTGCCTTTGTTGTACTTCGTCAGCGAGGTGGTGCTGACCCTGATTGGACATTCCCTGTTTCGTAAGTTGGTACTGGGACGCCGCGATACCGGACGTGACCTTCGCGAGGTGATCATTGTTGGTGCGGGTCCTGCGGCAAGAAAGGCTGCCGAAATCATCGAACGAAACCGTCTCTTTGGGCTGAAGGTGACAGGGTTTGTCCTGGAAGAAGGGGACCTCAGTGAAGACGTGCAAGCGATGGGGGAAGCTGTCCTTGGCTCCGTCGAAGAGCTAGAGGCGATTACCGAACGGCTGAAGCCAACTTATGTGTTGTACGCAGGACATAGCGATAATCATCAAAACCTCAAGAAGGTCCTGAATCTGTGTGACAATCAAGGGATTCACCTCCAAGTGGTTCCCAGTTACAGTGATTTGATTACCGTCAACGGAAGTATTGAGAACTATGATGGCTTGCCGGTACTGACCATCCGCGATATTCCCGCGAGATCTGGGGTTAATCGGGTCCTTAAGCGAACCTTTGACATCGTGTTTTCGTTGGTGTTTTTATTGGTCTTCTCGCCCATCTTCCTCGTGGTCGCGCTGTTGGTCAAAGCGACCTCGAAGGGGCCGGTGTTCTTTCTGCAAGAGCGGGTCGGTTTAGACAATAAGGTGTTTAAAATGCTGAAGTTCCGCACGATGAAGGTGCAGGACGCTCAGGCCTCGGCTACCGTTTGGACCACCAAAAATGACCCTCGGGTCACGGCCATCGGTCGCATTTTGCGAAAAACTTCCCTGGATGAGATCCCCCAGTTTTTGAATATTCTGCTGGGGCAGATGTCAGTCGTGGGACCTCGGCCCGAACGGCCTTACTATGTCGAGCAGTTTAAAACCCGGTATCCGTACTTTAAACGACGCCATGCCGTCAAAGCGGGGTTAACCGGCTGGGCACAAATCAACGGCTTTCGTGGTGATACTTCGATTCAAGACCGCATTGATGCCGATATCTACTACATCGAGAACTGGTCGATTTTTTTAGATTTGAAAATTGTGCTTTTGACCCCCTTCAAGGGAATCTTTAGTAAAAATGCCTACTGAAAACCAGAACAGCCCCCGTTCGCTTTTATTCGTCATTACTCGAGGCGACTCGATTGGCGGTGCTCAAATTCATGTCCGTGACCTGTGCCGGCGCTTGGTGTCCGAAGGGGTGAGAGTGGCCGTGGCGTCAGGGACAGCGGGGGCCCTTCAAGATGAGCTGGGACCCAGTATTCCCTATTTTCTTGTCCCTTCGCTGAAACGTTCCATTAACCCCTTGGCCGATGTTTTTGCTATTTCCGAGCTGGGAAGGGTCCTGCGTAAGTTTCAACCGGAGCTGGTGTCTGCACATACGGCTAAGGCCGGTCTGGTAGCCCGAGTCGCGGCCTTTTTGCACAGAATCCCCGTTTTATTTACAGCCCACGGCTGGCAATTTGCCGAGGGGATTCCCGCTTGGCAAAAGCTAGCTGTTTTAGCGTTGGAAGTCGTCCTCGCCCGGCTGTCCCGCCGTTTGATTTGTGTGTCGGCGTACGATAGAGATTTGGCGCTCAAGGCTCGGCTGGGTACCCCCACTAAGATTGTTTTGGTCCATAATGGAATGCCGTGGCGAGACGCTCCGGCTAGGTTAACCGACCATAAACCGCTGGCTCTCATCATGACGGCACGATTTCAGCCGCAAAAAGATCATGAAACGCTTTTAGCCGCGTTAAAACAGCTGGAAAGCTATCCTTGGACGTTGCAGTTGGTCGGAGATGGCCCCTTGCTCGAGGCAGTACGTCAAAAGGTCAGGGCATGGGGCTGGGACAATCGGGTATTCTTTGCTGGGCAAGTGATGGATGTGCCCCAAAGGCTCGAAGCCAGCGATGTGTTTGTCTTGGCCAGCTTATGGGAAGGCTTTCCTCGTTCCATCTTAGAAGCCATGCGGGCCAGTTTACCGGTGGTTTGTTCGGAAGTCGGCGGGGTTCGCGAAGCCGTCGTCGAGGGGGAAACCGGGTGGATTGTGCCTCCCCGAGACCCCGAAGCCTTGGCCAAAGCCCTAAGAACCTTTTGGGAAGACCCAGCTTTAGGCCAGCGTCAAGGACAAGCAGGCCGCAAACGCTATGAAGCCGAGTTTACCTTTGACGCCATGTTCGCCAAAACCCGCCGGGTCTGGCAACAAGCCCTTAAGTAAAGCCAATTTGTCCCTAAGGCAAGCGTTGAATGGGGGCAATCCACCACTGCTTGGGTTTGGGAAAGTCTTTTAAATGGATGGCAATAAAGTTCGGGCTCCCCTTACCCGTGGGATCAGGGACCCGAGCTACGTAGGCCAAGTCAAAAGTCCACCAGCCTTCGCTGACCTTAACGCCAAAGGCATGGTCGAGGCTTTTCGGGCCTAAGGTCCAAAAGCCATAGTGGGTTTGAAGGGCAAAGTTCCCCAATTCTAAAAAGCCGGAATGCGGCTCGGTGAGAAATACCTCCACCGCTGGTTTTCCGTCCCCTCCACCCAAGGTTAAGCGATCTAGGGTGGCAAGAGGGAAGAGGGCGTCGACACGTGGTCCGCCCAGATTGTAACTCCCGTCAACTTCGGCACGCAAATCGTTGCCCCGAACAGTTAAACGAAGACCCTGGCTTTGCAGGGCTAAACCTGCCTCATCCAGCAAATCAAAGACATTAGCGCCCTTCGCCGCCGCCCAGGCCAGCAGTTGACCAATACTGTGTCGACTCAGAACTTGAGTGCTCGCGGTCCCGTCATACGGCGCGAAAATCCCCTGAAGCGTTTGTCCCCATAACGTACTACTCAAGACCAATAGGCCCAGTGCTAAGCTCAGCCGCCGGCACCAGCTACAGCTCCGGTCTCGGCTTCGTCTTTGTCTTCGGTCTAGAAATCCCATGTCCCGCCCAGGGTCACGTACGCCGTAAACCCATTATCCCCGATGACAGTGCCGCGGTTCGTGAACCATTCGCCTAAAACTTTGACATACGGGGTCAACAGCGAGTTCCCCATCGGTACAGGAATCTGAAAGCTTACCGAGGTCTGAAACACCGTCATGACGTTGTTTTGGGTCAAGAACTGCATGGTTTCGTAAAGATTCTTACTGCCACCTTTATAAACGTCGTACCCAGGGTCAAAGACTGTCCCCCAAAGTGTGGGGTCCAAGGTTTTTAAGTAGGTGTAATACGAGGTGTCGGCACCTGCCGAGGCGTCCCCGTGACGGATCATGGACAAATTATAGGTGAAGGTACTGTCTGAGGGGCCCCGAAAGCGGGCATTGAGGCGCAGACGGTCCGAGTTGGGACCGATGACCGTGCCCAGCGATGACCCGTTATTGGTGTAATCGAGGTAGTTGATTGGGTCTGAGGAGCCCGAAACACCGTTCACATAGTTGCTGTAATTGGTGCTGTTCGGGTTGTCTAAATAATCGGGAGTGTGAGTGTAAGTATACGGGGTCACAAGGGTGTACTCCAACCCTACCTGCTCTAAAATCCCCGGGTCTTCGGGAGTCCAATCCAAATTGAGGTTTCCGGCGGCTTTAAAGCCAGGATTTTTCCCCGCTAAGGCACTGACAATGGTAAAGTCGTCGAGGTAGAGCTGGGCTTCGGCCCTCAGTCCGTGCGGAAAGAAGTATTTAGCCCCCCCGCCTAAGAAGAGGTTGTCGGTATTCCCGTACATTTCAGACTGCAAAAAGGGGAAGCCTGGGACAAAGTAGCCCAAGTCGAGGCGTTGGCCATACACTACTGTTTGGTAGAGGTCGAGCTCGAGGGGACTGGGGGTTCTCCACTGAAAGGAGCTAAAATTCATGTATTTTTCGGGAGCTCCGGGACCTTGACCAGCGACATCGCGGGCTGTAAGTGCCATAAACAAAGATTGGTAGGCCGTGTCACGAGTACGCCAGGTCAACACCATCTGCGGAGCGGCCTGAGCTTGCGGTGATAGAATAATCGAATCGTTTTCATAAGGGTCGACAGCGGTTCGCGAATATCCGGTTTGAAAGGATAAGGCGTCGTTGCCCACACTTAAGGAGGTATTATACGACCAGGTTAGGGCAAACTGCTGACCTTTGGCCGATAATGAGGTTTTGTCGACTTTATAATCGCCAGGCAGGGTGGTTCCGATCGGGGCCAGCTGAGTGCTGATGTTGTTAATGTCGAGGTTGGGGTCTGTGGAGGTGGTCTCTAGCCCTAAAACGTCGTAGCCGCCGTCTAAATAAACGTAAGGCCCCAACATCCCGCGAAGCTGTTCACTGAATTGGGTGAGCCCGAAGTAACCTCGGTTAGAGGCAAGGCTGTACTGACTCAAATGAGCATCGGGGTAGGTAAGGTTTTTGAAGTACTTGTTTTCGTAGGCCTGCGCCTTTGCCTTAACTTGGGCGTCGCCGTTTTGTTCAGCTTCGTGAAGAAGGGCTTTCATAAGAATTCCCGAGTAAGGTTCAACCAACGGTAAAAGGCGGATATACCCTTGGTTTTGCCAGGTTCTCAGGTCATGATAGATAGGGTTGTTCAAATCAGTTAAAAGCTGGGCCGAGATGGGCAGGGCCGCTAAAGTTCCTAAGAAGACAAGTGAAAGAAGTTTGCGCATGGTTAAGGCAGAATATACCGTAAAAAGTAAGGGCGTGTCGTGATGAGGATCGATATTTTTTGCCGTGTGATCGATAACTACGGTGATGCGGCAGTGGCCTGGCGTTTGGCCAAAGCCTTGGTTCACCTGGACCCCAGCCTGACGCTTCGGTTGGTCGTGGAAGGTCGTGAGACTTTCCGCGCCTTAGCCCCGTATACGGGACCGGTCGAGGTTTGGGATGCGGATGATCCCGATTTTGATGCGACTTTAGCTGAAGTTTGGATTGAAGCTTTTGGTGAAAGATCGCCCGAAGCCCTCATTCATCGCTTTTGCCGAGGCCGTACCCAGGAACTACGGTGTCGACTTTGGATTCACATGGAATATTTGACTGCGGAAGCCTGGGCGTCGGACTATCACCTGTTACCGTCGCCTCAAGGCTTTTCTGGGGTAGAAAAGTACTTTTATGTGCCGGGGTTTCGGCCGGGAACCGGAGGGATCTTTCAAGACGAGGAATTTCTCGCTTGGGGTTCTCGGGATGAAAGAGAGCTGAGGAAAGTTCTTTGGTTTCAATATGCTCCCGGGTTACCTTTAGAGGCTTTCGGGGTGCTCGTTTTTTCGTACGAGCACGATTACACAACTTTAGGAAAAGCCTTGGCCGATTGGAGCACCCGAACAGGGCGAGACGTTGTGGTCTTCGCCGCCGCCGGCAGGTCGCAAGACTTACTAAGCCGTCAAGTCGGCCCCTTGGTTCGGGTCATTGAGCTGCCATTCCTAACCCAACGTGAATTTGATCAGGTTCTGTGGACCATGGATGCTCTGGTCGTACGGGGAGAAGATTCTTGGGCCCGGGCCGTCCTGGCGGGCAAACCGTTTGTGTGGCAGGCCTACCTGCAACCCGAAGGCTGGCAAAGAGTTAAGGTTGAGGCGTTCTTAGAGGTGATGCGCCCTTGGTTTTCGGATCAGGTGCTGTTTGAGCGCTGGGCGAAGTTGCACCGGGAGTTTAATGACCGCAACCTCGAGGGGGAAGGTCGGGGGGATTTCTCCCTTTTATGGGAAGAAGCCCCGGCTTTAGCCCAAGAGCTGGGTAAATTTGCCACGTATGCGAAAAATCATCTCCGTTTAGAGGCCTCACTGCTGGAATTTCTTAAAAGATTTCAGCTATAATCTTCACTCACACTAATTACCGAGGAATAATTATGATCGCAGCATCCGAATTGAGAGTGGGCGACTGTTTCAAGAACGGCAGTGAAGTCCTGGTGGTCCAAAAACTTGAAGGAACCAAAACTGGCCGCAATATGTCTGTCACCAAATTGCGCGTTAAGAACCTTTTGACCGGCGTGACCGCTGACGCCGCCTACCGCATGTCCGACACGTTCGAAGACGTGACCCTTGATACCAAAAAGATGAATTTTCAATACAACACCGGCGATACGTTCAACTTTATGGACAATGAAACCTACGAACAGTACGAAATCGAAAAGGAAGACTTAGGCGATGCCCCCAATTTTATTTGGGAAGGCATGGACGTCGAGATCGTCTTTTACGAAGGTAAGCCTGTTTCGGTGAAGCTCCCCATCCTGGTCGAACGCGAAGTGGTTTACTGTGAACCCGGCATCAAAGGGGATACTTCTGGTCGTGCTATGAAGCCTGCTAAGTTGGATACCGGCTACGAAATCATGATTCCTTTGTTCTGCGAACAAGGGGAATGGATCCGCGTGGATACCCGCGACGGGACCTACAAAGAGCGCGTTAAGAAATAACCGGGGTGGTCAGCTAGCTAGTTGACACCTTGGCCGACGTGCGGGACAATACTTGCGAGGATGTGAAATGCCAGACTCGCATTTTTGGGACCTGCTGTCGGCCAACCAACCCTGGAATCTGTTTTTTTATTTTGGTTTGCCCATGGCTATGCTTTTAGTCGTGACGGCGACCGAATTGATTGTTTTGTACCGGCAAGAATCGGTCGGTGCTTGGAAAACCGTCAATATGATCGCTGGTTACGTCGGAACCCTCGCCTTTGCGTGGGTGTTCTACCAGCTTTTCAGCAAAATATGGCTTCCGTTGACCTTGCACACCACGGTGAAGTGGCGCGGCTGGATTGACTTTACGGCCTTAACGACCTACCTAGGCTCCTTTGTGGGGTGGTTGGGGATGATCGCGACCGATTTGCCGTGGAGCTCCCTTCGTAAACAGCCCAAACGCCGCCTTTTGATTCACGCAGGCTTTCTTGGTTGGCTGTTAGCCCTGACGTTTGTCGGCTTATTCCTGACTTTATTAGATTCCCACGCCCTGGGCCTCTAACCTTCGGAGTGACCGACGCTGAACTGGCCTCCCGGGGAGGCCTTCTACCTATCCTACCTCTGTTGCCGGCTTGCCGCGAAGTCTTACGGAAGAACTTTCCCCTATGCCTGACTGCCGAACCTGGTGCCGGTAAAACCTCCCTTCTCCCCCTAGCACTCTTAGAAGAACCTTGGCTAAACGGTCAAAAGGTTCTGGTTTTGGAACCTCGTCGGCTTGCTGTTTATGCCGCCACTCAACGCGCCAGTGTTCTCGCCGCTAGCGAGGTGGGTCTGTTGGCCGGGTTTCGCACCGGCGAGGAAACCCGCGTCTCAAAGTCTACCCGACTCGAATTTGTCACCGAAGGCGTCTTACTGCGGCTTTTAAGCCGTGACCCCGCCTTAGAGGGTTACGGTGCGGTGATTTTTGACGAGTTCCACGAACGTACCCTGGAGGGTGACCAAGGTTTAGCTTTTTGTGCTGATGTGCGCCAAAATCTACGAGAAGACCTGCGGTTGGTGGTCATGTCAGCCACGTTGGATACGACTTCTTTACGTACTGTGTTGCCAGACGCCGTAGAACAATATTCTCCCGGACGGAGCTTTCCTGTTGTCACCAGTTATCACCCCCCACGTCAGACCCAGTCCCTGCGTCAGGCTCAAGGGGGCAGAAACTTTTCGGGTGGTGGTGAGTCTTTAAGCGAGACGACTGCCCGTGTTGTACAAGAGGGGTGGGCCGCTACTACGGGAAGTCTCTTGGTTTTGTTACCAGGGTGGAGTGAAATTCAACAAGTCAAAAGTCTCTTAGAAGCTCCTGCCGCCGAGCGGGGAGAACGGCTGGCCGTTCTTCATGCGACGATGGCACCGGGCGACCAGACAGCTTTGTTGACTCCCAGTGGGCAACGACGAACAATCTTATCGTCCGCAGTGGCCGAAACCAGCCTCACCTTGCCCGATGTAGACTTGGTTCTGGATTCCGGTTGGTCGCGTCTGGTACGAGTGGACCCCCGTACCGGCATGAATAAACTGGTCACCGAACGAGTCAGCCAGTCTTCGGCCGATCAAAGGCGGGGGCGGGCTGGCCGTGTCCGCGAGGGGCAATGCTGGCGGCTGTGGTCTGAGGCGGAAGCCTTAGAACCCTTTACACCCCCACAGATCCTTCGGTCAGAACTTTCGGGTTTGGTTCTGTCCTCGCTGTTATGGGGAGCCGCTCGTCCCCAAGACCTGCGCTGGGTTACCGAACCCCCTCCCGGCGCTTGGGAACAAGCTTTGAAATTGCTGACCAGCTTGGGGGCCGTTCACGAGAGGCGACCAACAGCTTTGGCCAAAGCCATCGAGACCTGGGGCGTGGCACCTCGTTTGGGCCGCTTACTGTCAGAAGGGGAGACCCTTGGAGCCTTGGCTACTGCCGCGGCCTGCGTCATTGCCCTAGAAGAGCGAGACCCTCGTCCCGAAGCGGATATTCGTCTGCGTTTACAATTCTCGGGTCTGGCTCATCGACGGTGGCAAAGTCTGTGCCGACGCTTGGGAACAGAACCTCAGGAACCGGACTTGGCCTTAGTGGGACCTCTCTTGGCCAGTGCTTTTCCCGAGCGGGTCAGTCTTCGTCAACGTGGACCCGAAAGCGGACCCCAAGGCCCCGTCTCTCAGTATCAGACCGCCGGGGGGCGGAGCTTAACGGTGACCGGTGCTTTGGCCCGCGAAAGGTGGTTGGCTGTGGCCGAAGCGGACGCCGGTCAGACGTTGGGTCGGATCTGGACGGCAGCTCCGCTCACCGGGGAGCAAGTCCAACAGCTCACTTCCGGTCAAAGTTCGGAGTGGGAGGTTGAAACCCCCTTAGCCCCCAAGCTGTACAAGGTGAAGCGCTGGGGGGCCTTGGTTTTAGAGAAGACCGGAGTGTCCCTGCTTGAAGCACCAGACACCGTGGCGACCGCGTGGGTCCAAGCCGTCTCCGCCCAGGGGGGAAAAGCCTTACCGTGGGAGGCCGAGACCAAAACATGGCTGGCCCGGGTACAAGCCTGGGCGGCCGCAGGAAAAGGGCCGGAGCCGGCGCAGTGGACCGAAGAGGCGCTGGTGGCAGAGCTGAAGACGTGGGCGGTGCCGTTTTTAGATTTCGCCGGCGGACCAGTGTTGACCGCTGAACGACTTAAACAAGCCTTACTGTATCGCTTAGGGCCCGAAGCAGGCCGACTAGAGGCGCAGGTTCCCCGTTGGGTGACCTTGCCATCGGGAAAACAACGTCGAATTGAATACGGTCCCCAGGGGCCGTTCTTGGAACTTAAACTTCAAGAGGCTTTAGGGTGGAAACAAGCCCCGCAGGTTTTGGGACGGCCCCTAGTCTTGCACTTGTTGTCACCGGCCGGACGCCCTTTACAGATTACTGCTGACCTGGAAGGCTTTTGGAAAACCTCTTACCGCGAAGTCCGTAAGGATTATCGGGGGCGCTACCCCAAACACGCCTGGCCGGAAGATCCTACGGACCCATCAGAGCTTGATAGCGTTCTAAAACTCCACCCCGTTCGGGGAGGCGGTAAGGACGGAAATACCTCGGGTTCACGATAATCGCTTCGAGCCGGGCTAAGTGGTCGGCACTGAGGTCGCGGACATCTGCGCCGTACCAAAAGTGAGCGGCGGCGTTGATTCCAAAGATTCCAGGTCCCCATTCGATCGAGTTCAAATAGAGTTCCAAAATACGACGTTTACCTAAAATCGCTGTCATGAGGAGGGCTGTTGCGGCTTCTAGTCCTTTGCGTAGGTAGGATTTGTCGGGAAACAAAAACAGGGTACGAGCTAATTGTTGGGTAATCGTACTGCCGCCATAGACAGGACGCCCCAACTTTTGATCGATTTCCCAAGCGTCTCGGATAGCACCCAGATCAATGCCATTGTTGGTCCAAAACGTGGGGTCTTCAAGGCGAACAATCCCTTTTCGAGCAAATAGCGGGAGTTGGAAATACGTCACAAACCGGACGGGGTGAATTTTTTCGCCCTGAATACGACGCAACAGCATTAAGGTGGAAACCGGCGGATTGACGAACTTATACGTCACGGTCAAAACGAGAACCATCCCGAAATAGAGGATCAAGGGGGCAAGAAGGATTCTCACACCTAAACTGACAAGCTGGCGAGGTTTGCTTTTCAGGAAAGGTTGGCTGTTCATAAGTTGTCCATGATGAAATCTTATTCTACCGCCGATACTAAGAAAAATGAAGAGATGGAAACTTCTGTTATCTGCTTTGTGGTGTTTGATGGGGTTTTGGAGTTTGGCAGGTGCCCAAGCTTTTGCCCTGGATATTGCCCCCGAGTACTTGGATCATTCCGATGCCCCTGCCTTGACCACTGCAGAACGAGCCTTGCCCTTTGACGCTTCTTTTTTGCGTTGGGAGGGGGACGATGCCTATTGGCAAGTGGGTCAAGCGCAAATCACCTTACAGGCGTTAGAAAGCTTTACCCCGTGGCAGACGATGACCCTGGTGCAAAAACTCAGCGGGCTCTTGTTGCCTTTAGACCGCTTTGGTGACCAGAATAGCCCGCTCCTGAGGGCTTGGAAAGCCAAACTCGAAGCCTATCTGGCCGCAGAGGCTAAACCTCAAGCCGCTTCACCTCAAGAAGTCTTTAACCCCTTGGCCTGTGTGTGGGACCCAGGTTGGGTACAGCAACGCAATTCTTTGGGGCAGTGGTACATTCACCTGTACCGTCGGAATATCTTGCAAAGCGATGTGGCGAGCCTCAGTCCCTTGGAAGTCGCCCAAGCGGTAAAAGTCCTTACAGGACGGCGCTACAGCAATCAGTATATTTTGAGGCATCTGGAGGCCTTTCGTACTCAGTTGAGGGTTGAGCAGCGCCTCGAATCTCATCTTTCACGGCATAATCCTCGTTGACGGCGGCCCCTGGTTAACCTATCATGGGGGCGGGAGGCGGCGCATGGCTCGCATCATTGTGCCCGAGGCAGAAGCGATTCTGGATCGGGAGTACCCAGTGTTGGACAAAGGCTTTGTCCGATTAGTGGATTACTTGGGCGGGGATGCCCGTATAGTTCAGTCGGCTCGGGTGAGTTACGGCGAAGGCACGAAAACCTTTCGTGAAGACAAGGGGCTGATTGAATACCTCTTGAGGAATCAGCACACCTCTCCTTTTGAACAAGTTAGTTTGACGTTTCACTGCAAGATGCCCATTTTTGTGGCCCGACAGTGGGTACGTCACCGAACCGCAAAGCTTAACGAGATCTCGGGACGTTACAGCGTCATGCGCGATGATTTTTATGTGCCCGAACCCTCGGATATTAGCTTTCAAAGTCAAGACAATAAGCAAGGCCGGGGCGAGGAAGTTCCTGACGCTCTGAAAAGTGATGCCTTGAAGCTATTAACTGAAGGACAAAAGCGAGCCTACGCAGAGTATCAAAGCT
>DAIDJJ010000028.1:0-234 GCA_027451385.1 Spirochaetales bacterium
TCATCCGGAGACTGCAAAGAGCGGTACCCCTCTAACAAACCAGCGGCGAGATTACTGCCCACCCCGGAAGCCACAGTTGGCCCCAAATCATTCAGCCAATTTTCTAAATCATCAGAATCCATTGTTAAAGGCGTTAAAGTGCGGGCACGGCCTTTAAAAGCGACGAGAGAAAATTGTGTCTGAGGAAAAGTTCGTAAAATAAAGCGAGCCGCTTCAATACCCTGCGCTAAACGA
>DAIDJJ010000028.1:244-20623 GCA_027451385.1 Spirochaetales bacterium
ACTGGGTTTGACATCTTGGGCGGTCATACTCCAGGAAACATCAAAAACAAAAGCGACATCTAAACCATTCTCATGTTCTGGTACGGAGCGTTCCCCCCAAGAGGGACCAGCCCAAGCAATAATCAATGCAAAAAGAGCAATAAACAATAACAAGCCTGCAAAAAAGCTTTTTAAGAAATAAATACCTGCCAATCGATGTTGACGCCATTCTCCCCCTAAGCGAAACAGTTCTTTTTGGCCACGACGGTAGGACAACACTAAAACGACGAGCACCACAGGGAGTATGCTGAGCGCCCAAAAGACTTCAGGGCGTGCGAAAATCACATAATCTCCTTAAGGACGAGTTTTCGAACAAAGAAGGAAAAAATCAGTAAGCCCAAAGCTGCCAGAACAAAGTAAGAATACAACTGGTCGTTCACGACCTGAATTTGGATTTTTCGAGACGTTGATTCCTTCGAGTCGATGGATTGAAAAATCGACTCTAAACTACCCGGTGAGGAGGCCGAAAAATATTGCCCCCAAGGCGGTATTGCTAAACTTCGTAAAAAGTTTTCATGGAATCCGCCTTCGAGAGTACCGCTATAAGATAAACCAGTACGCGGGTCTCGAATTTCCAAGGGGACCGTATCGGGTGTTCCAATTCCCACCAAGTACAGACGAATGCCCAATGAATGGGCAAGTTCAGCTGCGGTTCCTGGTTGAATTTCTCCCGCGTTGTTGTCGCCATCAGTAAGGACAACAATCATTTTATTTTTCCCTGGTGCCTTTTCCAGATGTAAAGTAGCCACGGCAATCCCCATACCTAAAGCGGTTCCGTCGCCTAAGCCCATCACCTGAGCCCGGTTTAATCCTTCGTTAAGAAAGGTTTGATAATCTGTGGTCAAGGGAATACTCAATTGCGCTTCAGAACCAAAAAGTACCAAGCCGATTTCATCATTTTGCCTCCCATGAATAAAGCGTGTGATGACAGCTTTGGCTGCTTCAAAGCGGGTTTGAGGAGGAAAATCCCGAGCCGCCATACTTGGTGATTCATCCAAAACAATCATGATGTCCGAACCATCATTTAAGTAGAGCTTTTTCTGATGTGTGATAATAGGTCCAGCGAGGGCTAACACAACAGCAACCCAAGCTAGCCAAAATGATAGGTGCGAAACAACATTTAAAAACGCGAGCACAGGTTGAAAAGAGGTCAACTTCGCCCCTTTCCACAGCCCTAGAGGAAGCGAAACTCTCCCTCCCCTAGCTCGCCAGAAATGCCTCAATCCCACAAAAACAGGCAAAGCCAGTAAAAGGAGCAAATAGCCGGGAGCTTCAAAGGTCCACATTTAAGCCCTCCCCAGACTCTAGTAAACCGGCTTGTGTCTTTACGGCAGCAATATCTTCCCAGCGCTCTTCCAAGGCAGGTTGACGACTATCAAATCTCACCACATCGGCTCGATGAACCAAACGAATCCATTCGGAAGACCAGGCGGGGGGAAGAACACCCAGAGTTTCTTGCAAATCCAACGGAGTAGCTGCCATCATCGGCTTTTTTAAACGTTCTGTCAGGTAACTGCGAACAAGTAAAGAAAATTCCGTATAAAACTCTGGTCCCGGTACTTGTCCCGCTTTTAAGGATAGCTTTTTTAAACCTTTTTCCAAATGTTTAAAAGGTTTTTTTCGAGAGGTTCGTTTTTTCAGGCCTCCCCAAAAAGTTCTTATAGGGCGAATCAAACGCCATACCGCAAAAGGTAAAACCAACAAGAGAAAGAGGCTGAGTTCGAGGTACAACGCCGTTTGGGGAAGAGCCAAGGGGGGCCGAGGAGGGGCAAGATCTCCAGGATTTTGGGGATTCAAGACGCTGGCAGTATGAATACGAAGGCCTGAGAGGACCACATCTCCCAAAGGAAGTGGAGGTAAGGTTTTACTACCCGGTGCAAAGGGGATAAACTTGATCGAAACACGAACCAAAGCACCTTCCGGATGTACTTCAACGCCGAGAATTTTTAACCAAGGTTGGTTGGGCAATTCTCGACTTGAAATGATCTTAACTCCTGTTTTTGGCAAAAGGGCTAAGCGTAATTCCACTTGATCACCAACGGTGTATTGAGGAGGAACAAAGACCTCATCCGTGACCGCATATTTATCAGACCCTAGAGGTTTCAATGACTCAGGAACAGGACTTTGTGCAAAAAGAGAAATCCCCAGGCAAAAAACGAAAACAAAAACAGTCCACTTCACTTTTTACGTTCCCGTTTGGTAAAATATTCTAAAAGCTTTACACCAGGATCATCTTCAGTACTTACCTCGAGAATATGGACCCCTCTCAGTAAGCACTCTCGTTTCCAATACAAACGATGTAAAACCCAAAAATCATGGTAGTCTTTTCGAAATTTGGGAGATTGCCCATAGGCTTGAACATTTCTCCCAGTTTCAGGGTCTACCAACTCGACTAAGCCTCCTTCGGGGAATTCCGAGTCGACGGCATCGTAGACTCTTATGGCAATCACATCGTGACGACGCGAGAGCAGGGAAAGATTTTTCCAAAACCCCGTGGTCTTAAAGTCTGAAAGTATCACAACGATGCCTCGTCTTGTCATGGCTTCTTGAGCACTTCTCATAGCTAGTGCTAAATCCGAGCCTTTGCCCTCAGACCTCAAGGACAAACAATCATGAACCAAAGATAAGGCGTGAGTTTTCCCCTTTCTTGGGCGAACCCAGTGCTCTATTTTATCAGAAAAGAATACAGCCCCAACTCTATCTTCAGAGGCGACTGCGGCAAACACTAAGTTAGCAAATAAGATATTGACGACTTCTCGTTTATTGAGCAAAGAAGCTCCTGAATCTAAGGAAGGAGAAACATCAACCAAGATTTGTAAGCTTAGCTCACGTTCTTCGCGAAACTTCTTCGTAAAGGGGCTTCCTAAACGGGAAGAAACGTTCCAGTCGATAAACCTGGCATCATCTTGCGGGTCGTACTCTCGAACTTCGTCGAACTCAAGGCCTGGACCACGAAAAACCGAGCGATAATTCCCCGAATACAACCCCTCTACAAGTCGGGTTGCAGACAAACGGAGTTGACGAACTTTGCTGTAAAAGTCTTGAACTTCCATGACGTTCTCAGGGAATCGCCACTGAGGACAAAAGAATTTTCACAACATCATCGACTTTCATATCTTCAGCTTCTGCCTCGTAAGACAGCACTAAACGGTGGCGTAAAACTGCCGGAGCGACAGCTTTTACGTCTTCGGGCAAAACAAACCCTCTGCCTTCAAACAAAGCTTTAACCCGAGCCAAACGGTAAAGGGCGATAGAGGCCCGGGGACTGGCCCCATACTCAATAAATCGGGCAAAGGAGAAATTTCGTCGATCTTTTTCCCGAGTAGCATGAACGATAGCAACGATATAGGTTTCAATTTTCTCGTCTAAACGCACTGCCGACAAGGCTCGTCGAATCGTCATTAACCCTGAAGTATCTAAAACCCTCTGAAGGGGTGGCAGGTCATCGCGATCTGCCGCGACGACTTTCAGAATGTGAAGTTCTTCTTCGGGTGTGGGATAATCCACAACCAACTTGACCATAAAACGGTCTAGCTGAGATTCGGGTAAAGAATAGGTCCCCTCTTGATCAATCGGATTTTGAGTGGCTAAGACAAAAAAAGGATCAGGGAGAAGAAAAGTGTTTTCACCAATCGTTACTTGATTTTCAGCCATGGCCTCTAAAAGGGCCGACTGAACCTTGGCGGGGGCTCGATTGATCTCATCCGCTAAAATAAAGTTCGAAAAAACAGGACCTTTTCGAGGCAGGAACTCTCCCGTCTGTTGTCGATAAACCATGGTACCTATCAAGTCAGCAGGTAAAAGATCCGGAGTAAACTGTATACGTCGAAAATCTAAGCCCATGACTTCGGCTAATGTTTTAATAGCTAAAGTTTTGGCCAAGCCGGGCACACCTTCCAGTAAAACGTGTCCACCGGCTACTACCCCCATCACGAGGCCCTCTATCAACGCAGTCTGTCCGACAATGCGCTTACCCAATTCTCGTTTAGTGACTTGAAAGAGGTTGACAGCTTCTTGAATCCTGGTTTCGCGGTTGATGTCAGACGCTCGGGTTGAATCCATGTCTATTCCTTTTAAAAAACATTCTTAGCTTTAACTGCGATAATCTGCGTTTTCACGCACATATTCATAACTTAAATCGCTTCCCCAAACAGTAGAAAACCCCGGTCCTTTCCCTAGCGTTACTTCAAACACCACATTATTCTCGTGGCGGGGGTAACCTTCTTTTCGTTCGGGTTGAGAAGCTGCTTGAAAAGCTGCTGATAGCTTTTTTTCTTTTTCGGGGTCTAAAAGAAAAACTCCCTGGTCAAACACCTTCTGACCTGCGATCACGAGGGCAATTTGGGAACGTTCGAGAGTCTTTCCCGCATTACCAGCCGCATCGCCAACCGCTGATAATACCCGACCTACGTTGGGATCATTCCCAAAAACGGCAGTTTTCACTAGTGGGGAATTGGCCACCGCTTTGGCAATCATGAGGGCTTCCGCATCCGTTTCAGTCCCCTTCACACGGATTTCAAGCACATGAGCTGTCCCTTCGCCATTTCGAACTATGTCTTGAGCTAACTCTCTGAGGACTTCTTCTAAAGCGCGTTCAAACGCTTGTTGATCGGGACAAGGTACCCTTTGACTGGAAAAGGCCAGAACCATGTCACTGGTCGATTGATCTCCATCCACTGTGATGTGATTTAAGGTTTTATCTACGACTCGAGCTAAAATCTCTCGCAAAGACCCCCGAGAGACCTCAAGGTCTGTCATAACATACACCAACATCGTGGCAAGGTTCGGTTCAATCATCCCTGCCCCTTTGGCCACCGCAACAACGCGACCTCCAAATAAACTTCGAGACCGAACTTTGGGGTAGGCGTCCGTGGTCATGATGCCTTCGGCTAGACCCAAGGCAGATTTTGATTGAAGTTCATCCGCTAAGGAAGGTAAAACAGCCGTCATTTCGGCTACCGGCAAAGACCAGCCGATAATTCCCGTACTCGCGACAAAAAATTCATGGGCAGGTGAAGCAAATACGGCTGACACCGACGACTGCAAAGCCCGAGCGTCTTGAAGTGCCGTAGGTCCCCCGACATTGGCGATTTTATTGTTGATCAAAACGCCTCGTGACAGAGGTCTGGATAATAATTCGCGGCCTAAAATCACAGGCGCACCAGGAAACGCATTGCGGGTAAACAACCCAGCAAAAGCTGCTGTAGGTTCGTCTAAAACTAACAAGTTCAGCTTCATCGGCAAGGGCTTCGGTACGGGTCTTTCCTTGGGTTCAAAGGTCAAAGAAACAGTCGCCGTAGAAAATCCATCAGGTAAAGCAGAACGCTTTTCCAAATCAGCACGATAGTCCTGGGCACTTGAATATTCCATGGTTTCTTTCTAAGGGAAAACCACAAAAAGGTAAAGAAGCAACAGCCTTATCGTGTCAGGGTAAGGCGTAAATACAACGGTAAGTGGTCCGAAACCCCTTTGCGATCGCGAACCGACCAGGGTCGCGGGGTTCCCTGTCCCGTTAATTGAATGGACGTCGTAAAAGGACCAGCCTCCGCTTGTCCTATTATGGAGGAACGAAGGCTGCAAGAGGCTATCAGGACATGATCTAGTCGAGACCACTGCCCATGCCAATAATAGCTTCCCGACCAAGAACTATCCCAGACCTCGCTCCACCCCCAGCCGGCTTGAAGCGCCAATGAGTCTTTATCCCAAACACTAAGCCAGGACTGAGGTCGATCAGCCCCCGGATTTTTTGCCGCTTGCCAACTGCGAGAAGGTTCCTCATGAAAACCAGTATTAAAATCTCCCACCGCCACAATCAAGGGCAAAGGAGTTTGTTGTTGCCAGACCATAAGCCTTTGATTGAGCAGTTTAGCCGATTCTTCCCGTTCGTCTTCAGTTTCTTCGGGGTTAGGGAGCCGGCTTTTCCAATGATTGACCAAAAGCACGACGGGGCCGGCAGGTGTCGTAACGAGGGCTTCCAGCAGTGGCCGTCCAGGCTGGCCCTTCCACGAAGGGGAAAAAGCTCCCACTTGGGTTAAAGGGTAGCGAGATAGCAAAATGGAGTGGATTCCTGCACCGGGAGTGATCGCCGACCACCGGTAACCTAAGCCCAGAAAAAAACGATCGCGGAGAACCTGAAGCACATGCTCATTTTCAATTTCTTGAAAAGCCAGAAGATCGGCCCCCGGGCTGGGTAAAGCACGAATCACCTCAGAGATTTTTTGACAGCGTGCCAAAAAATCCCCCTGTCCCCAACTTGGTCCTGGAACAAATTCAGGGTATTCTCCACCGTCAGCCAGGTCATCAAAAAGATTTTGGACATTCCAAGATAAAAGGGTAAGAGTATTTTGAGGGCGTGGCCCCAATACAGGAGAACACGCCACAAACAAACTCAGACCTAAAGTACAAGCCCCAAGGTTTTGAAAAAACGACACCAGTCACCTCCCGGCTCCCCACCGGGAGACCATTACAAGGAGGACAATAAAAGCTGAGTTTCAGCTTCAGGAGTATTTCCACTGGGTTGCCAGTCACGGCCCGTAATAAGATGAAAGGCTTCTCGGTAACGCGACAGGGTGCCTTCCCAAACCGCCTCAGGGATATTTGGCACAGAACCCTGACCTTGATAGCCTTGACTCAACAACCACGAACGAAAGTATTCTTTGTCGAGTTTTCTAGGTTCACGACCTTCACGGAAAGCCGCATCATAGTCTTCTAAGTACCAGAAACGACTGCAATCCGGGGTGTGTACTTCGTCGACAAGAGTCAACTTCCCCTCGATCAAACCGAATTCATACTTTGTATCCACTAAAATGAGACCTTGTTCTGCTAACTTACGGCGTCCACGTTCATAGAGTTTAAGGGCGGTTTCAACAACCTGTTTCCAAAGGCTTTCTTCAACCAGGCCTTGGCGAACAATTTGTTCATGGGAGATGGGTTCGTCGTGCGCACCTACAGCGGCTTTCGTGGAAGGGGTAACTCGAGGTTCGGGTAACTTTTGGTGGGCTTTCCAACCGGAAGCTTGTCCCAGATCTTCTAATCCGGGAGTGACAATTCCAGACCGCCAATCCCTCCAAGCCGAGCCGGTCAGATAACCCCGAACAATCACTTCTACCGGTAAAACGTGGGCTTTACGAACTTGTACCGAACGGGCCGAAAGCTCTTTAACCACGTGGTTGGGTACTATGTCGGCGGTTTCATGAAACCAATGCAAGGACATCTGGTTGAGGATTTCCCCCTTGCCAGGTAGAACACCTAAAACTTGATCAAAAGCAGAGATTCTGTCAGTAGTCACCAAAATCATGGCAGAGGGCGAGGTCAAGACGTCACGAACTTTACCACGGTAGAGTCGAGTGCCCTCGGGGAGTCGGTTTTCATCAACCCCTTGAAAAGCTTGGGAAGAACCACCAACTGTCATCAGACGCCTAACTCCTCACGACTGACCACTACCCGTGACAACAGGCCGTATTGAACGGCTTCGTCCGCGTTCATCCAGTAGTCGCGGTCAGTGTCTTTCTCGACCCGATTTAACGGCTGTCCTGTCTCTTCGGCAATCAGTTTATTGATGCGAACTCTGAGTTTTTCAATTTCTTGGGCATGGATTTCAATTTCGGTCGCAACACCGCGTATTCCGGACAACGGCTGATGAATCAAATAATGGGAATTAGGTAGGCCCAAACGCCGTTCTCGGGGAGCCGCCAACAACACGAGAGCTCCTGCGGAGGCAACCAAGCCCATCCCAATAATCCAAACCGGGGCTTTCACGAAACGGATCATATCAAAAATAGCATAACCGGCATCGGCATCCCCACCTGGTGAGTCGATCATCAGCTTAATTGGCTCGTCAGAATCCGCTTCAAGGACCAACAGTTGACGAATAACACGCTCGGCCAAACTTTTGTCAATTTCACCAGACAAGAGAATGGTACGGGTCTTCATAAATTTTTCGGATAATTCGGGAGTTGGCGCTTTGGCCTCTTTTTTTTCTTCTTCTTGTTCTTCGTCGTACCTAAAGGGCATGCTCGATCCTTTTCAAGAGAAATTCGCGTTAGAATTGTGCGCTTGGTTTGAGAGTAATGCTTTTTTTCGCCAAGGTAAAGTGTTTAAACTCGAGGGTCTTCTTGCCAAAGAGGCTGAAATACAGCATAAACCTGGAATGAAATCGGGTTTTATCGCCATCGTCGGCCGCCCTTCTAGCGGCAAGTCTACCATCGTCAATGCTCTTTGCGGGGCCAAGGTGAGCATCGTTTCACCGGTTCCCCAAACCACGCGGAACCAAGTTCGGGGAATTTTGAATTCTCCCGAAGGTCAAGCGGTGATCTTAGACACCCCAGGCTTTCACCTCTCGGATAAGAAGTTTAACTTAGAAATGATGGGGAACGTCGCAAAAGCCCTAGAAGGTGCTGATGCGGTACTCTATGTAACCGATTTAAGCCGTCCAGCTGGTCCCGAAGAACTGGCCTTGCAAGAACGACTTCGCCGGGTTTCTCTTCCGGTTCTGGCCGCTTTGAATAAGGCGGATTTAGCCCCCCAAGAGTTCTCAACTTTTGAAGCCCAAATTCGGGAGGCCCTGCCTCATGTGACCCCCATTTTGGCGGTCAGTGCGTTAACAGGAGCAGGTCTGGATTCTTTGAAATCAGCCATTTTTGCCCTCTTGCCCGAAGGGGAATCTTTTTACCCGAGTGATTATTACACAGACCAAGACCCCAGCTTCCGAACTTCGGAAA
Source organism: Spirochaetales bacterium (assembly GCA_027451385.1). Taxonomy (GTDB): domain Bacteria; phylum Spirochaetota; class Spirochaetia; order JABEVK01; family JABEVK01; genus JABEVK01. Next base: position 9,004 of record DAIDJJ010000028.1, read on the forward strand.
TCATTCGTGAGGCAGCCATTCAACGGTTGGGAGACGAAGTACCTCATGCTTTGTACGTGGAAATTGCCGACATGGAAGTGAAAGAAAATGGAGATCGTTTATGGATTCGGGCCTTTTTGACTGTGGAACGCGATAGCCAAGTGGGTATCGTGGTCGGCCATGGTGGAGCCAAAATCAAAGAAATTCGTGTTGCTTCGCAAAAACAATTGGGGAAAATTTTTTCACAACGAATCGAATTGGATCTACGCGTTAAGGTCAACGCCAAGTGGCGGACCAAGGACAACATCATTCGCGGTCTATTGAAGGGTCAGGAAGATTTCAATTAGGCAAGCCGCATAAAGCGTGTCTTCAATCAAGTTTTTGAATGGAGTGAATACTCGGCAAGGCACGTAAAGCCTTGAGAATCTTGAGGGAATCATCACGTCCCTCAAGTTCCATCGTGAACGAACCAAACAGATGGCCTTGGTGATCGTCTTCCAATCGGCCCTCAATCAGGTGTCCTTTGTGCTTACGAATAGCTCCCTCAATTTCACTGAATAAATCACTGGAATGCTTGGCCACCACCCGGAAGCGGCGAGTCACAAAGGGAGAGACCGTTTCCCATTCGACTTCAATCTTGCGATGATCGATTCCGGGAATATGCTCAACGTTAGGACAGTCTTCCCGGTGAATGATAATGCCACGTCCACGGGAGACAAAACCCACAATCGGGTCGCCGGCAATTGGCGTACAACATTGGGCAAAATGAATCAGCACATTCTTTTGGTCATCAATCCTCACCCCAACTTTACCAGCTTCAGCGATTCTTTGAGGGGAACCAGGTTCAGCCTCAGGTTTACGGGGAGGTGTCAAAGCAGGAGGCGGTGGAGTACCGGTAGCTTTCCGAGAGGTTTTGGCCACAATATTTTTTTCAATGACTAAACCTTCATCGTTGTGGGCCAGCCACCAGCGGATTTTGGAGCGGGCTCGTGAGGTTTTGACGTGGCGAAGCCAATTGACATGAGGTCTAGCTTGGGGCTGAGTTAAGATCTCGATCACTTGCGTGTTGCGGAGCTCTTGGTGTAAGGGAATGATCGAACCATCGGCCTTCGCGGCAACGGTGTGGTTCCCCACTTCGGTGTGAATCGAATACGCAAAGTCCAACGCCGTAGCTCCCACCGGTAACTCAACAACCTTGCCTTTGGGAGTAAAAACATAGATGGCGTCTTTGAGCAGTTCACCTTTGATTTGATCTAGAAAATTTTCACTACTGGAGGGTTCTTGCTGCCAAGAACGCAATTTATTGACAATAGATATTTCTACGGCATTGCCTCGCCCGTGGTTTTTATAGATCCAGTGGGCGGCGATTCCAAATTCTGCGGTTTGATGCATTTCGTGGGTACGAATCTGGATTTCGATTAATCGGCCTTCTGCCCCCATCACGGTGGTATGCAAGCTTTGATAACCGTTGTCTTTGGGCATGGCAATGTAGTCTTTAAATCGGCCGTCGATGGGTTTCCAGAGCCGGTGAACCACCCCCAAAATGGTGTAACACTCGGTTGTCGTTTGACAAAACACCCTGACGCCCAGCATGTCAAAAACTTCGCCCAAATCACGGCCTTTCTTCCACTTGTTATAAATCGAGTAAAAGTGTTTAGCCCTGGCATCTACGTTGACCGTTATCCCTTCCTGCAAGGCAGCTTCACGCACAGTTTCTTCGACGCGCCTCAGGTAGGCTTCACGCTCCGTCCGTTTGGAGTCTACCCACGATTTAATCTGTGAGTAAGCTCCCCGATCGAGAGTTTTTAAGGCTAAATCTTCAAGTTGATTTTTTAAACTTGAAATGCCCAAGCGACCGGCCAAAGGAGCATAAATATCCAGACATTCGGTAGCAATCCGCCGCGCTTTTTCGGGACTAAGATGCTCAAGGGTGGTCATGTTGTGAACTTTATCCGCTAGCTTGATCATGATGACCCGCAAGTCTTTCGTCATGGCAAAGAACATCTTGCGGATGGTTTCGGCTTCTTGCACCGATTTCGTTTTAGCATGAAGGATGTGAATCTTGGTTACACCATCGACCAGCGAAACCACCTCGGCCCCAAACAACCGTTCCATATCCTCAGGAGGAGTCCCGGTATCTTCTAAGACATCATGAAGCAAGCCAGCAGTAATAGTAGCGGCGTCCATATTGAGTTCAGCCAAAATAGCAGCGACTTGAAGGGGATGAATGATGTAGGGCTCACCGGAGGCTCGCTTTTGATCACCATGACGCTCTTCGGCCCAATCCGCAGCAAAGAGAATTGTCTTTTTTTGTTCGGGGCTAAAGCGATCTAAGCGCTCAGCAAAAGCCCGCTTAAGGGAGTCTAATTCCGACTCCCGAATCAATAGGCCGGTCATGACTCCTTCTTTATCGGAACCTAAATAAATCTATTCATCCGGTAACACTGAGAATAACAAAAAATGTCAGGAAATTCAATTCCCTGAAAGGTTTATGACGCTTTTGTCAGGCACTGGCCTTAAGTCGTTCCAAAAGGGCTTGTTCGTCAGGCGAAGGGGGAGCTTCGATGACAAGGTGCTGTGAGGTCAACGGGTGTTGAAATTCTAAACAACGACAAAACAAGCACAACCGATCTAAGGAAGAGCGTTCTTGTAAAAAGTGATTCAAAGGCGTGTCGCCCCAAACCGTATCGCCCAAAATGGGGTGGGAAAGTCCACGGGCATGCTGACGAATTTGATGCCGTCGTCCTGTATGAGGACGAACTTCGGTCAAGGTTAGACGTAAGGTTGAAAAACCATGCCAGGGCCAAGGAGGTTCCCAACGTTCTAAGGGAGAAAAGAACGTCAGGGCCGTCAGATCTGCGGCAGTCCCTCGTTCTCGTTTTACCAAGCGGTCTGTACTCACGTCACCTTCTAACCAACCGCGCAGTACCGCATGGTAAACTTTCACCACGGTTCTTTCACGCCATTGTTTGGCGAGATTTGAAGCAGACTCCGCTCCTCGAGCTAAAATGACAACACCAGAAGTGGGCCGATCCAGCCGGTGAACCGGCCAAAGTGGACCCCAAGCAGGACTTAATAAATCTGTTAGGCTGAGTTCCCCCGGTGTCAACCGTGTCGGGTGCACGTGTACGCCTGGTGGTTTCCGAACGGCCAACAGGTGCTCATCCGCGTACAATATTTCCAGGTCAGTACTAATAACGCTTTTTCTCCACCAAAATGGTCATAAGCTGATTTAGCAGGCGAATGTCCATTTCGTCGGCGTTGGCATTAATCCCGTCTCGAATCATTTCCCATTCATCATCCGAAAAATCGGTGTCAGTAATTTGACCAGTAATGAAATCGATCAAACGAACAGGGGCTTCGGCCAAAACATATAAATCCGTGCCCGGAGTGGTTTCACGCCATTGTTCGAAATAAAAGTGAAAAACATCAAACTTTAAGGCATCAGGCACCCCACCCAAGTAATGAAACAGCGTGTCGCGAATGGCTTCGATCGCCTCATCTTGGTTCTCAAAGCGTCGAATGGCGTCTTTTGCTTTTTTGAAATATACTTCTGAGGTATTCATAACTGACTCCCGACGGGATTGTAGCGGGATCAAGCCAAACCCGCAAGACGGACTACTGTTCAAGGAGAAGGAATGAGAGCATTTTCGGCACTGAGCAGTGTTTTCGTTTTAGGATTTTTCGCCTGCACTTCAACCACCCCTAGCCCTACTCCTTCAGCCGCCGAGGCAGGACCTCAAGCCTTTACCCTTTCCGTACCTCCCGTCTGGCCTTACGATAATCTTCCCGTGAGTCCGGCGGTGATTGCCAGATTTCAACAAAAGATACAACGGATCATCGTGCTCTTTCAGCCGGGGTGGAGTTTTGATTCTCTTTTCGGCGATTATCCGGGTGCTGAAGGTGCCTCTTATGCCTCCCTAGTTTCAACCCTACAAAAGTCTCCCACAGGCTTCTTACTTCAGGGGCCCCGAACTAAACCATTTTCTTTAGCCAAGTTTTATGCATTGGATAGTCATTTTGCCACTCTTCAAACGGGGTTTTATACCAACCAGTTACAAATTCATGCGGGGAACAATGATCAATTTGTCGCCTGGAGTCCCCAGGCGTCGTTGGTGATGGGATACTGGCCCTCTAAGCTTTTACCTGAAACTCGCTTAGCCCAGCAATACACGCTTTTTGATCACTACTTTACGGCAACTTATGGGGGTGCTTTTTTAAACTTTCAATTCCTCATCGCGGCACAAGCCCCCGTCTTTTTAGCCGCCCCCTCCAACCTTGTGGCCGTTCCTCCCAATAATCAGAACCTTACGGTAACGGATCGTCCCGTTTCACCCGACGGGTTTGTGGTCAACGGCTTAGATTCCGTGAACCATCCCTGGCGCTCTGGACTAACCGTAATAAATTCCACTCTCGACTTGGTTCCAAACCAAACAGCTCCCACTATCGGAGAAGCTTTAAGTGCTCAAGGAGTAACTTGGGCGTGGTACCAAAAAGGATGGACACAAGCCTTAAAAGGACAGCCCTACCCCGGTTATTTATATGACCGAGAACCCTTTCAGTATTACTCGTCCTATGCCGATCATACCGCCGCGAAGAGTTTGCACCTCAAAGATTATGAAGAGTTTTTGTCACAGCTTTCTCACAATTCCTTGCCTCAAGTTTGCTTTGTGGACCCTTACCCCTTTTCTGCGACGGCCCTACCTTCCCTTTGGACGATTCAAACGCAAATGGTTGAGCTAGTGAAGCAAATTCAAGCCATGCCTTCGGGTTCAGCTACCTTAATTTTATTAACCAGTCCTGCGGCAGGGGGACACTGGGATCACGCTCCCCCTCCTCAAATGGATACTTGGGGACCTGGAACTCGTGTTCCGTTGATCATGATTTCACCTTATGTAAAAAAAGGTTGGGTGGAGCATAGGGTCTTTGAGGCTTCTGCCTTATTAAAGCTCATAGAACAGCGATGGAATATTTCGCCTTTGAATACAAGGGATGCTACGGCCAATAATCTGCTTTATGCTTTTAAAAATTGAGTACGACTCGAATCAAAGCCGGTATTTTCGACATTTACCTCCTGCCAATAAATCCAATATCGACAGAAATGGAACCTTGGTCATTTTGTAAAAGCTTTGAGGAGGATCACTTAGCCCCCTGTGTCAACATATCACTTAGAAAAAGACGTGACCTTGGTGACCAAAGGAAAAAAAATAAATACAAAACAAAAAATCGCCACTATACTCCAGAAATAATCATAGTATGTTGATTGTGCGACCATTCTTTGAAAACCTACACCAAATAAATACGAACCATAGTAGAACAAAATCGAAAGTAGCGTGTATGTAGCCACACACACTCTTCGTTTTCTGTCTAACTTTCGGGATGCATCATCAGTCAGATCGCGGTAAAAAACCCTCACCAACTCAAGCAGACAAGTAAATAATAAGAACAGCAAAGCAGGAACCATGTGCCCATAGTGTCCAGAACTAGATGAAATCATGTTACTTGTAAAAAAAACACCAGCAACGAGGGTGTACACGGGAATTTTCTTTAAATAGATGGAAATATTTTTCATTTCGATCCTCTCATTTGTTGATAATCAGAAATATCAAGGTTTCTCATAGCAACTTTTTGATAAGTGCAACCATAAAACTCTTGGTTATACTGCAATTCAGACTAAAACAGAACGCCAATCGCTCAGAGGATACCTCCAACAAAAAAGCCCCCGCAGTAAACCACGGGGGCTGATTCAAACTTCAGTCCAAATTAGAAGCGGAACAGCATGTCTTCATACGTGGGGTACGGGTAGTAATCAGCGGGTAAGACACCCTCAAGAGCGTCTACGGCCGAACGAACACCAGCCATCGCAACGAAAACCTTTTCGCGGTACAGTTTGGCTTTCTTGTGGGTATCAGCTTCATCACGAGCCGCAGCCAGTTCTTTTTCCAGAACGGCCAGGTTTGCATAAGCCTTGGACAAAAGATCCCCGCCAACTTTCAGTTGACCTTCGGGTCCGCTGACGTCGATCTTAACAGCCTTAAGAGTCTCAAGGCTGGCGGCCAAACCGGTTAACCAATCCAACGCTGAAGGAAGAATGTTTTTCTTAACCATTTCAATTTGAATACCAGCTTCAATGTTGATGGTCTTGGCATACTTTTCCAGGTAGATTTCTACACGGCTGTGGAGTTCTTCTTCTGTAAAGACGGCATGCTTCTTAAACAGCTGAAGGCTGTAATCCTTACCATATTCAGGAAGACAATCCACCCAAGCTTTCACGTTGGGGAGACCGCGTTTTGCGGCTTCGGCTTCCCATTCGTGGCTGTATCCGTTGCCATTAAACACAACCTTTTTATGGGCTTTATACTGTTCAGCAACAATCTTCTTGATTTCGGCTTGTTTGTCCGAAGCTTTTTCGAGGCGGTCAGCGTACTGAGCCAGGATTTCGGCAACAGCCGTATTGAGCACCACGTTGGGTCCGGCGATGGAATCACCAGAGGGAACCATGCGGAATTCAAACTTGTTGCCAGTAAAGGCAAAGGGACTGGTGCGGTTACGGTCGGTCAGGTCCTTGGGAAGGTCAGGTAGAGACGTAGCTCCCAGTTCCAGTTTCACGCCCTCTTTCGAGGTAATGGTTTTCCCTTCGCTGATCGCGTTCAGAATCTCTTCCAGCTGACCTAAGAAGATCGAAATGATGGCGGGAGGAGCTTCGTTGGCACCCAAGCGGTGGTCGTTACCAGGGTTACCAGCAGCAGTGCGGAGCAGAAGAGCGTACTTATCCACAGCTTCAATCACAGCGGTGCAGAACAAAAGGAACTGGCTGTTCTCTTGAGGAGTCTTACCAGGTTCCAGCAGGTTTTGACCGTCGTCGGTCCCCATGGACCAGTTGTTGTGTTTACCAGAACCATTAACGCCGGCAAAAGGCTTTTCGTGAAGAAGAGCGGCCAGGCCGTGGCGGGAGGCGACTTTTCGCATGGTCTCCATGACCAATTGGTTGGAGTCGGTGGCGACATTGGAAGCCGAGAAGATCACGGCCAATTCGTACTGGTGAGGGGCAACCTCGTTGTGCTGAGTTTTGGCGGTGATGCCCAGTTTCCAGAGTTCTTCATTGAACTCGCGCATAAAGGCTTGAACATTGTCCGGAATGGCGGCGAAGTAATGATCTTCCAGTTCCTGTCCCTTGGCCGGAAGAGCACCCAAAACGGTGCGGCCGGTCAAAAGAAGGTCAGGACGTTGGGTAAAATACCCTTCGTCAATTAAGAAATACTCTTGTTCAGGACCAACCGTGGTCACCACACGAGTCGCTGTGGTATTTCCCAGAGCTTTCAACACGCGCAGGGCCTGGCGGTTAATGGCGTCCATCGAACGCAAAAGTGGGGTCTTCTTGTCGAGAGCTTCTCCATGATAGCCCACAAAAGCTGTGGGAATACACAGGGTTACGCCAGACGGATCAGACTTCAAAAAGGCCGGACTTGCCGTATCCCAAGCCGTATAACCGCGAGCTTCAAAGGTGGCACGTAATCCGCCTGAGGGGAATGAAGAGGCATCAGGTTCGCCCTGAATCAGTTCTTTTCCCGAAAACTCCATAATGACTTTACCTTCCCCGACAGGGCTGATAAACGAGTCATGCTTTTCGGCCGTGATGCCGGTCAAAGGCTGAAACCAGTGCGTATAGTGAGTGGCACCCTTCTCTAGAGCCCAATCTTTCATCGCGTTGGCCACGACCTCAGCGACTTCGTTGGTCAGCTTCTTTTTGCCAGCCTGAACCAGCTTCAGCTCTTTATAGACCGACTTGGGCAGGCGTTCCCGCTGGGTCGCGTCGTTGAAACTGTTAGAGCCGAACAGAGCCGGAACCCCGCTCACGGCTTCGACGATATCAGACATGTCGTCTCTCCTTACAAAAACGGATGATATTTTTAGACTCTCTAATAGAGCTTGCCCATACTAGCATGGGATGGCTTTTTGGCCAACTGAGAAAGCCGGGCTTTTATTTACTATGCAAAAAATGTGCCAAGAGCTAAAAAAACTTCCAACGAGGCCTTAACGCGTCGAGGGCACGAGGACTTTGCGGGAATCCTACATTTGCGTTACGGGCCAGACCTGGTATTTTTCGATAAATTCTACAGGACGGTAGGTTTCTTTAGCCTGACGTAGACCGGGATCCCCCAAATCTTGTTCACGGTTGACACATTGATAGGTCTGACAAAGGGTTTTTGACCAATCTTGAAAAATGGTTTGGTAAACGCCTTTAATGCTGCCGTCCGCTTTTTCAAAATGAATGACAAAACAACGGCCTTGCCGCATGGCTTCACCCTGAGCGTAGGCAATGGGCTTTCCCCCTAAAAACCAAATTCGTCCCGAAAGCTCCAACTCTTTACGAAGTTCAATTCCCTCTTTGGAGGGTAAGTAGTCGCTTTGGTCTTCACGTCCCGTTTGCCAGGTTTCTAATACCTGCAGGGCATCTTGAGTGTCCTCAGGGCTGTCGGTCATATCGCGAAAGGTAAACCCCTCTGGATACGTCGAAAAAAAGGCGTTGATATGGTTCCGTTTTTTATGAAATTTCTTTCCGTCTAAATCGGCCATTTCTTGACAGTCGTACACATAATCCCAGTTGTCCCGATCCGGTCTCGCCTCCCACTTTTGCGAAGCCAACAGCTCAGCCAAGCCCTCTTTTTGGGGCAGGGAGCAATTTTTCCAGTAGTCATGATGGGCCATCAAATCATCCAACAAGGCTTTATCCTGGGGAGGTCCCCAAGGCAGAGCAAAGAAAGTTTTTCCGTGCCGCGAACCTGAAATGACGTAGACCCCCTCTTCTAAACGACTTAGCCGATAACCATAAGTGCGTCGAAATAGGTAAATGTTCGAAAACGTAAACTCAGAGATACCGGACTCTAAGCGCAGAAAATGAGGATGAAGCTCAGCCCTCAAAGAAAGATCAATAGGCGCGAATTCGGGGTATGAAGGAACCATAGGAATAAGATAAAGAAAAATCGACTTTCCGGCAAACGTCCAAACTCTCTCGGCTTTTCCTAGCAATCCCGTTTATGCTAAACTGACGATTATGAATTTTCCTCAGCGTACTCACACCTGCGGCGCTTTGAACCTCGTTCACGCCGAAACTACCGTGACCCTCAATGCCTGGGTTCACCGAGCCCGTAACCAAGGCGGTGTCGTCTTTTTGACCCTGAGAGACCGTTACGGCTTTGTCCAGGCGGTGGTGGATGAACGCTCCCCGGCTGGTATCCTCGAAAAGGCCGCCGAACTGAAAAATGAATGGTGCGTGGCCCTGACCGGCCAAGTCCAAGCTCGACCTGAAGCTATGCGCAACCCCAAAATGGCCACCGGAGACATCGAAGTGGTCGTCCACGAAGTTGTGGTGCTTTCCCAAGCCCCGGTATTGCCCTTTCCCATCGAAGACGAAAATAAAGCCAATGAAAACCTGCGCTTAGAATACCGTTACCTTGACCTGCGTAGTCCCGGAATGCGCGATCGAATGATCCTTCGCGATAAGGTCACGTGGACGGCAAGGCAATACCTTCACCAGCAAGGTTTTCTTGAAATCGAAACCCCGACATTTATCAAATCCACGCCTGAAGGGGCCAGAGACTTTCTGGTACCCAGTCGAACCAACCCAGGCAAATTTTATGCCTTACCCCAAAGCCCTCAGTTGTACAAACAGCTCTTGATGGTGGGCGGTCTTGATAAATACTTTCAAATCGCCAGATGTTACCGGGACGAAGATGCCCGAGGCGACCGCCAACCCGAATTCACGCAAATCGACGTGGAAATGTCGTTCTGTACCGCCGAGGATATTTACCGGCTTATGGAAGGCCTAATGCGTGAAATCTTCCAGGAAACCCTCGGGTACGACTTGACCATTCCCTTTGCCAGACTTCCGTACGATAAAGCCATAGACTTATACGGCTCGGACAAGCCTGACCTCAGGTTCGGCTTGCCCATGCAAGATTTTTCATCCTTCGTGGAGGGCTCTGGCTTTCAAGCCTTTGAAGGCGTTGTGGAGTCTGGGGGGAGCGTCAAAGCCCTGGTCGTCCCCGGGGCCGCTGAGTTAGCCAGCCGCAAAAAAATATCTGAATGGGAAGAAATTGCCAAAACCTACGGGGCCAAGGGACTAGCCTGGATGAAAGTCGTCTCAGGTGCCGTAGAAGGCGGAGTGGCCAAGTTCTTTCAAGCCCAACAAACAGAAATTCTCAAGGCACTTTCGGCCCAAGACGGAGATGTCATTCTCTTTGTCGCTGACCGTTACAAAACCGCCTGTACTTCTTTGGGGGCTGTGCGACTCAAGGTCGGCCGCGAGTTAGGCTTGGCAGACCCTAACGCCTTTGCTTTTGCCTGGATCGTCGATTTTCCGTTGTTTGAGTACAATGAGGAAGAGTCCCGCTGGGAACCAGCCCACCATATGTTTACCATGCCGCAGGCGGCCTATTTAGAAACTTTTGACACCAATCCAGGCCCCGTTAAAGGGGACTTGTACGATTTAGTCTGCAACGGCCTGGAATTGGCCTCAGGCTCTATCCGTATTCATGACCCCGCCATTCAACAGCGCTTATTCAATACGGTAGGCTTTCCTCCTGAAGAAGCCCAAAAGCGTTTTGGCTTTTTACTCAAAGCGTTTCAGTATGGTCCGCCGCCACACGGGGGAATTGCGCCCGGCTTAGATCGTTTAGTCATGATCCTTACCCAGCAAGACACCATCCGTGAGGTCATCGCCTTCCCCAAGAATACCGTTGGAGCCAGCCCCATGGATAATTCCCCCAGTGATGTCGACCCCAACCAGCTCAAGGAACTTCACCTTAAGGTGGATCTTTGAGTAAACCTGCCTATGCGGCCCTAGCCTACCGCGACTTTAGGCTACTTTTAGCAGGCCGGTTTGCCTCGGCCTTGGGTGGTCAAATGTTGACCTTTGCCGTGGCCTGGGACTTGTGGACACGAACACAAAGTCCCTTTGCTTTGGGGTTAATTGGCTTGTCCGTAGTCTTACCTGTCATTACGGCGTCTTTACCAGCAGGGGTCTTCGCCGACCATCATGACCGGCGGCATATCGTCCAAACCACTCAAACGGTAACCTCTTTGGCCTCTGCCGGACTGGCCATTTTGGCCTGGGCGCACGGTCCTGTCGCCGTGATTTTTGTCCTATTGGCTGTTTTGGGCTTGGTTCGCGCTTTTAATGACCCAGCTACTGCCACGCTCATTGCCCTGGTCGTCCCTTCGAAAGACTATGCCAATGCTGCGACGTGGAATTCGAGCGTGTATCAAACCGCCGCCATCGCCGGACCAGCTGTATCGGGTCTGTTGGTCGCTTTATGGAACGGCGTTGCGGGCATTTACGCCCTAGCGGCTGGTTTAGCGCTGGTGAACTTTGTTCTCGTAACGCTGATTCGCACCCGCCAAGTAAAAATACCGGCCAAAGCGGCCACCTGGCAATCGCTTAAAGAAGGCTTGGCCTTTATAAAAGCTCATAAAGTCATCTTGGCGGCGATCACCTTGGACATGTGGGCCGTTTTATTGGGTGGCGCGGTGGCCCTCTTACCCATTTATGCGACCAACATTCTTCATGTGGGGGCTTGGGGGCTGGGTATTATGCGCTCGGCAACCTCGTTAGGGGCCCTTTTGATGGCCTTATTCTTGG
>DAIDJJ010000029.1:0-20184 GCA_027451385.1 Spirochaetales bacterium
GACCAAGCAGCCTGTGAGTTAGGGCTCCAGCCGTTAAGAATTGAACCGGGGTTACCTTGAATATCTACTTTTCCCAACATAGGAAAATTGAAACGTTCAACATAGTATCTGGCACTCACCCTTCGATCTGACGGATCAGCTGCACCGATGGCTAGTTGTTTCAATCGTGCATCTAAAATTACAGCCTCTGGTGTATCTGAAGGTGTATGAAGTCTATCTTCCTTGAGGGCTGAAATACGGTCTAAGACGATTTGGTGAGAATCCCAAATTCCCGTCGCCTCGCCTATTGTTGCTGGTTCATAAAGAACACCAACTGCACCATATTCCAATAGAAGTCTTTCTGGAGTTCTCCATACTGGCAGTTCTGGCTCGTTCGGATCTAAAGGTGCACTTCGACGAAGGGTAATTCCCTGACCTTGAATGAGAAGATCAAACGGAATAATAGGTTCAAATCCTGCTGGTGTTAAAGTCCAATTGCGATTTTCTAACCTGGCAGGACCAATCAGATTAACTAAAGCGCCATTCAGTTCTTCCACCTGTTCCTCCGTATTGCCGATTCTGAGAATGGGGTTGTGAACCGTAACACCGATAGGGAACGTATGACTTCGGGGGGTGAAATGTGAGGGTGTCTGAAATGAAATGAGACGATCGAGATCTGGCTCGTTTCCAAAGGCAAAGGAATACCCGCTCACTCCACGTGGTTCGTCTGTGGGATCGGGGTCAGTTGCCAAGCGCATTAAAATCCAGCCCTCAAAGGGGATTGTCAGATGGGGTTTCATAAAGTAGTCCTGGTATGCATGGTTTCTTGAAAGTTCATGGCCATTCTGGCAAAATTTTCCGCAATGAAAGAGATTCGAATACGCAAAGTGTCAGTCAGAGAACTTAAATTTCGTATACGCTCGGCTCGAGCGGCAAGATCTTGAATCGCTGACAAAATCAATCGCCAGGCTGGTTCACGATGAGGTAAAAGTTGAACCCGAGGAGGCAGTGAGAAGTTAGGGCCTGCTCGAAGAGGGGATTCTGGGTCCCCTGCAGGAAGAAGCGTCAAGATTTCTGCTAAAGGTCGAATAGCAACTGTCATCATGGGAAAAAAAACAGTATTCTGCAGTCCAATAAGATCCGCAGCAGTCTCATCTGTATGTGCGAAATAACGCATAAGCATGAGCACCATTGTTCGATAAGTTTCTCCAAAAAGTTCATAGACTTGAATGGTATCAGGATTCGTTATATTCGTCGAACTTTCAGAAACACTATCAGGGTCTTTCGCAATAGGATTTGTCACCACCATACGAGAAGGTTTGAAGTTAGGGTCAAATGCCAGCTCAGTAATGAACTCCTGATGCATCTTAAGAAAACGAGAAAAATGGCTCGTCTCGGAAGAATCAGTACCACCCTCTCCCTCTTCAATGATCTGGTCAATGACCAGGTTGGCACTCTTACGATCAGTCACGGGTTCTAAACGAATATCATAGATTTCCGCAGGGGCAGGACCATGTTTCTGGGGATAGATGCGACCACGTGCCACCACAGAATTGCCGCCGCTTAAGAACTGCGCTGAGGGTGGACCTATAAAAAGCTCTTCCTCTGGTATGGTATTGATTAGGTTGCGAATTTCACTATAAGTGCGATAAATCCCATCAAAATCAGAGGTGCTAAAGTCTCCAAGGAAGGGACGTAGTGCCAACCTTTGTTCTGGAGATAGCGTTTGTGGCATTTCAAAACAGATAAAATTAAGAGAACTTCTGGGTCCGAAGGGTTCAAGTGATAATGGTTTTCCATCTGAGGAACGAATACAGGTTTGATTGAGAGAAATGGGGAAGTCAAGATGTTGGAACTCAGGAGCCTCTCCGATAGCGGTCAGAAGATTTGCTACCAAACCAAGATGCTCCATTTCTTGTCGGGCCACCACCAAGAGATTTGTTGTCCATCCTCGGATTAATTCCATTTGTCGGTAGCTGACGCCGCCTTCTTCAATGGACTTCTTAAAAGAAAAAGCCGCAAATAGGTATTGTACCATTACCTCGTGTTCTAAGGCTGCAGCTTCGTGAAGGAGATTCGCTAAACGATTTCTTTTTTCGATTTTATTTACCTTTCCAAACTTTGAATCATTTCTCGTGCTCTAACTAAGGTTAAAGTATTTTTCCCCTCTTTAAACCTTTCATAGAGCGGTTTTAAGAGTTTCAACTTCCGAGTTCTCTTCCACGAGGGGCTAGATTCAACATAATCGAGAGCAATTCGAAGTTGCATCGACAAAGCACCTATTTGTTGCGCTAAAGATAGTCCACGACGGAAGCTTAGGGCTGACTTTTTATCACCGGATCGGAAGCGAAGAATGCCTTCCAGCCGGTGGATTTCTGGTTCCCAAAGACGTTCTTTAGTGTGACTTAGCAAGGCTTTGGCTTCGTCAAGGTAGGATTTTGCTTCCTCCAAGAATCCTGCCGTGAGATGGGCTTCAGCTAAGAGTCCGAGAAAAAGTGGGGTCACCAACACAGCTCCCGTCATCTTCCAAATACTAATTCCTTGTTTCATGAGGGCCAAACCCTCTGTGCTCTTTCCCTCGTAAACTTTGCACCACCCAAGATAAGCCATGGCCTGGGACAGCCAGTTCGGAAAACCTTGTTTTTGGGCCAATTCTATGGCTTCACCTGCCGCTAAGGCCATTTCGGCATAACGTCCACACTTGTATGAGATCAGACACTGGCCCATGAGTACCCATGCTCTACTAAAGGGATGTTTCCATTCATTTGTTAAGTTTAAACCACGTTCAAGAGTTACGAGACTATGATCCGGATAACCCAGATACCAAAATGCCAAAGCTTCGTGTAGGAGCGAAACTGCACCTGGATCCCGACCGTAAAGGAATGCGTGATTGTGGTGAAGTTCGGGGCGATACAAGTCTAGTACCAAAGCAAAGTAAGTTAAACTTTCACTGAGTTTTCCTGTATAAATCAAGACAGCACCGTAATCTAGGGAAGATTCCAGCAAAAGCTCAATATCGCCAGAGTGATTGGCAATCGCTTTATTTTCGTTTGAGATAGAAGTGGCAATCTGAAATTCAGCACGAACGAGATAGTATGTAAAAATCCCGGAGAGGGCGAGAAACATTTGCGGTGAACTACCTAAAGATTCTACAAGGGCTTTAGCTCGTTCATAAGCCTGTCCTACGTCGGGATCAGCCCAACCTTTTGTCAAGGTCAAAGGAACGGCTAGCATAACCTGAACACTTAATTCCTGCTGATCTCGCACTACCGAGGGGGGGAGCCGAAAGACAAGTTCTAGGGCCGATTTAAAATGACGAAGGGCTTCTATCAAACCATCACTTTTTAACGCCTGCTCCCCAGCTTTCATGGCATAGAAAAGAGCTTTGTTAATTACCTCGGAATTGGGTTCATCAGCCGAAGCTGCACGAAACCAATGGTGAGCCAAAACTGGATAATACGCAGAAAGATCGTTAGGGTAATGGTTCTCAAACCACTCCGCAACAGTTTGGTGCAAAGGTGTTCTTAATGAGTAGGGAAGGAGACTATAGCAGACTTCTTGGGCAATAGCATGAGTAAAAGTCCAGAAAGGAGCTGGCCCACTAAGTTCTTCTCGGATCAGGTCCTTTCTTGCGAGTTGGGTTAGATCCTTGAGTAGATTGTCAGTATCCTGATGAATGGGGTGAATATCACTTACGATCTGGGACTGAAAGTTTCGTCCAACGACACTGGCGACTTTGGCTGAAAGTTGCTGTGATGCCGAAAGGCGATCAATTCGACTTGTTACGACGCCCTGTACCGTCTCGGGTATATCCAAGTGGGCTAACGAATCAAATGTTTTAGAGAGTTTACATATTCTTCCTTCTAAGACAAGCACTCCCAACTCTTTAAGAGACAACAACAATTCCTCACTAAAAAATGGATTCCCTTCTGCGCGGTCGTAAATAAATCGAACAACTAACTCGGGAATCTCATCAACTCTAAGTTTTGCCTTTAGCATTTCCGTTAAGATTTCTTTAGAAAGAGGCTCTAGATTTAAAACTTTAGTCCTAGGTAACGATTGAAGCGATGGTAAAAAAGAAGTCCCCCCTTTTTCAGCGGAACGAAGTGAGAGGACCAGAAAGAGCGGTACCTGCATTTGAATAATTTGTTCCACTAATGTCCATGAAGCAGAATCCATCCAATGGGCATCTTCAAGCAGGACTAAAAAGAGGCTATCTTCCGTATTTCTCAAAAGGATTTGAAGGAGTAAGTCTTTAATAGCTAGGGCACGGTCATGTCCCACTAAAGAACTGGTCAATTCCGTTTCATGGAAATTAAAGGGAAGTAGGGCCCCTAGGAGCGGGAGAAGCGCCCGATCGTGAGGCTCTAGAAAATGCTTGTAAAACCATTGCTCTACACGCTCTCTACTGAGTTCAAAGTTATTGATACTCTCCTCAATTCCAAAAATTTGGAGGAATATTGGTCTCCAGGCGCGATACAGAAGAGATTGTTCAATGGAGTCCCCATAACCACGTAGAACATGAAGTCCTTCGTTCTCAAAATCTTTAGCAAGTTGTTGAACAAATTTGGATTTTCCAATTCCCGCTTCTCCCACAATGAAGAGAGACTGGCTCTCACGTTGCGTTAAAAACTCGTCTTTTAAAGACAGAACTTGTTGCCTTTCTTTTTCGCGGCCAACAAGAGGAATGCTTCTTCGTTCACCTACCCAAACATTCTTTTTTCCTGAAAGAGTTTCTCCAAGTAAAAAAACCTCTACCTCAATCTTTTTACCCTTGATAGGTACTGTTCCTAAAGATTGCAGTTCAAATTTACTTGAAGCGTATTCTGCTATTCGTTTGGAAATAACGACCTGTCCAAGAGCGGCATACTGCATCAGTCTAGCCGCTAAATTAGTTTCATCGCCTATCATGCTAAAAACCTGGTATTCCGGACTACCATACGTTCCTACGTAGACACGACCTTGTGTCATACCAAGCCGAATTCCAGAAATTGTTGGAAAGGGAGTAGAAACCTTTTCAAGTTCTTTCGTGAGCATTAAAGCTCTATAAACGTCGTCATCATGAGCGATAAGTGCACCAAAGCTCACAAAAAAATAAGGTTTCGTTCCAGGCGTCATCCCCATAAAATGGCCTTCAAATTTGCTTACGAGCTGACGTATCCAGCCTAACAGCTCACTTACAGGGACTTCTTGTGCCGCAAGAGTTGTTGGAGAGGCCATATCAAAATAGAAAAAGAGTGAAATGGCGGTTCTCAGTTCAGCTTGAAATATTCCCCCACCTGAATCCAACTTCTCGTAAACTATATTATCTATCCACGGCCTAATCATGGCATCTGGTAAGGGGGGAATACTTGGCCATGGTTGGGGGGCTACCTTACAGTTGAGACGTAAGATTCGAGCTAATTTCATTGGGGAGGCTTCGTACTCTTGATACTGGATGAATTCGCCCAAGCTCAAGGCCGTATTAAGATCTGTAACAACTTCACCCTTTAGGATAGACTTTTCTTGGGAAATGGCTTGGTTGACAGGGTCTCCAACAACTGTATCAACCCAAGAGTGGTGAGAATCTTTTATGAGAAGCCGTCTTACTTGCCCAGCTGAAACAGACACTTTGACTTTGAGCTTTTGATCTGTGTAGGGAAGAAATTCTGAACCAACAATTCCCTTTTCAAGACTGGTTTGCAGTTGAAGCCCTGTCGCCAAGGCTCTTAGTCCATTATCCTCAGAAAACCAACACAGAATGGCATCTCCAGCAAACGAAATAACACACCCGCCATACCGGTGAATTTCACTGATAAGAATCCCGAAGACAAGGTTCAATGCTTGGGTTACTAGCTCTGGTCCACGAGCTGCACCATGCAAGGAAGCCAGATTTTCAGTCAGTGAGGTAAAGCCAGAAACATCAGCAAAGAGGACTGCTCCCTTGGAAAATTCCGGGAATTCTTTTCCCGTGGTTAAGTTCAATCTCCGGTCCAGTGGGAGAAAACTATCCATTCTACTCATAAGAGGTATCCATTTCCTACAAAGGTCATGTGCATATGATTTAAATCATAAGTCGAAAGGTCAGATTTTGCAATCTCGTATTTCTACGAACTGACACTCGTCAAGCTAAACGAAGGGGGCGGAGCTTTCTCTAAATCAAGACGTTTCAGCTTGTGGCGAAAGTTTTTCTCGGTATCGTCGATGACCGTTTGAAGGTAGGCTTTTTGTCCCTCAATGGATTCGGTATAGAGGTTGGCTTCGAGTCCTAGGCGGGTTCGAAAATGGGTGGTGGCGAGGTGATACACAGAAGAGAGTGTGACATCCAACCGCTTTTGAATGATGTCGTAAAACCCCATGGTTTTTTTCAACATATCAAACTCGGTTTGATAATCGGTGAAACCAGCTTCACGGAATTCGTAGTATAAGAATAAGAGTTTTTCCAGGTAAGCTCGATCGGCCATTTGACCCAAAAGGTCGCCAGTCGCCAACATGGCGGCACATTTTTCTTCTTCTGCACTCGTAAAGCCGATCGAATTCCAAGGTTTGGCTAAGTCGGTTCCCCAAATCAACCGTCCTCGGCGTTCATAAGGCTCAAGATCTAAAAGCTTGGCATATTTTGCTAAATACGCTACGCCTCGACCGACATGGGTTTTGGTGTACTTCGCTCCCGTTCCTTCGGTATCGGAACTTTCTTGAATATAGCCGACATCGTGGAGTAGGGCGGCTTCACAGGTTTCTCGTAGGAAATCTTCGCCGAGGGGAGGGTTTTGTAAATTGTAGCCGTCCATCAGTCTGACCGTAGCTACAGTCACGTCAATGGTATGCCTCAGGTTGTGATAATCCGTATTACAGGCCTGGTAGCCTGGGATTTGGCCTTGGTATAAGGCGATGACGTGATCGTAAAGACGATGAATCTCGTCCAGTCGGTGAACCGGTAACCATGAGGCTAGGGTCTCGAAAATAAACCGCCAGACGTCATCTAAGCGGTTGTGATTTAAAGTGTGCGCCAACTGTAACTTTTTCATAGTTACAATTTAACTCAGCTTTGTGAAATACACCACTATTTTTTTAAGGTTAACATCAGAACCGCTAAATCGCTGGTGCGAACCCCCGAAATGCGGCCCGCTTGTCCTACGGAAAGAGGCCGTATTCTCTTAAATTTTTCACGACTTTCGGTGGAAATTCCAGATAAAGCATCGTAATTGAAGTCTTCAGGTATCGAAAGGTTTTCTAGCCGTTCAAACCGTTCTACCTGCAGTTGTTGCCGCCCAATGTAGCCTTCATACTTAATATCCAGCTCCGCTAGGGTGAGCCAAGCTTCTGGGGCCTCCCCCAGGGTGGGGTCCACCTGCGTCAAAGAGGGAAAATCCACGGTTGGGTCTTTTAAGCTTTGGTAAAACGTATCCCCTAAGTGAGCCCCCAGAACAGGACAGACTTGGGCATCTTTGGGTGTCACACGTCGTGCCTTGAGGGTCTCTTTTAAGTTTTCGATGGTTTGTTTTTTATGTAAGAAGTTTTGCCAAGCGGTTTCGTCGACTAAACCGATGCGGTAACCTTTTTCGGTTAAGCGACGATCACAGCTGTCGTGGCGCAGATTTAAGCGATGTTCGGCACGGCTGGTGAACATCCTGTAGGGTTCTTCTGTCCCTAAAGTGACCAAATCATCGATGAGCACCCCGATGTACGCTTCGGTCCGCGAAAGGACAAGCGGTGGTTCGCCCCGCATTTTTAAGGCGGCATTAATACCAGCCATTAATCCTTGGGCGGCGGCCTCTTCGTAGCCCGAGGTGCCGTTGGTCTGACCCGCGACAAATAAATTGGCCAGTCTTTTGGTTTCGAGACTGGGGTAGAGTTGGCTAGGGTCCAAATAGTCGTACTCGACGGCATACCCTGGGCGGACGATAACAGCGTGTTCCAGACCGGGGATGGTATGGATGTAGTTTTCTTGGACGTCTTCCGGCATGGAGCTGGAAATTCCATTGAGGTACATTTCGTCGGTATACAGGCCCTCTGGCTCAATAAAAACCTGGTGGCGTTCCCGGGTGGGAAACTTGACGACTTTATCTTCAATACTTGGACAGTAGCGAGGTCCATTACCTACGATTTTTCCGCTGTAAAGAGGACTGCGGTGCATGTTATTCCGCAAAACCTGATGGGTATTTTCATTGGTGTAAGTAACATAGCAGGGTAATTGTTGGCGGTCGACTTTAAGTTGGCCAAAAGAAAAGGGAACAATATCGGCATCGCCGAATTGGGGCTCCATTTTCGAAAAATCGAGGCTAGAGCGTTTGACGCGGGCTGGGGTGCCTGTTTTCAGTCGGCCTACTTTAAACCCTAATTCCCGCAATCTTTTGTCGAGGCCATAGGCGGCCATTTCGCCCAAACGTCCCCCGGGGGCTGACCATTCTCCAATAAACAATTTTCCGGCAAGAAAGGTGCCTGTCGTTAAGACGACGGTCCGGCACGAAAACTTTTTTCCGCGTTCTGTGACCACCCCCGTCACCGCATCACTCGCCGTGTTGAGAAGAAAATCGGTAACAGTATCCATAAAAAGGGTTAAGTTGGGTTGATTTTCGAGGGTCTTTCGGGCTTCGACAGCGTAAGCGAGTTTATCAGCCTGCGCTCGAGGAGCTTGAACCGCAGGACCACGGGAACGGTTCAGAACACGAAACTGAATCATCGTTTTATCGATGAGCCTACCCATTTCGCCGCCTAAGGCATCAATTTCGCGAACCATGTTGCCCTTAGCGAGACCGCCGACGGCGGGATTACAGCTCATACGTCCAATGGTATCCAGACTTTGAGTAATGAGTAACGTTGAAAAGCCCATTCGAGCTATGGCCAGTCCCGCCTCAATTCCCGCATGACCGCCGCCGACAACTACTGCATCAAAATCCACAATAACCCCTTCCGTCTGCTAACCTTTTTTCTGTTCAGAGGAAGAGAATTCTACCATAATCTGTCTGTCTTTGTTAAGTATTCTTCCCTTCAGGGACTACCTAGTTCTAAGAGTCAAGACTAGGTAGAGAAAGTGCGCAAGCTCATGACGGTAAACCCTTCACACTCATGAGTGTAAAACCTCTGGTCTCATGAGAGGAAAATAGCAAGATTACAGTGTGCAAATAAGAGCTGGTCAAGTTAGCAATGTTCTGGTATTCTAAGGAAGTCCTCACGGGAGATGCGCATGGAGACCTGCGAATTCTTGAATACCTGCCCGGTGTTCAGTGGCCTTTTAGCAAATAAACCTCAAGAAGCGGCGGCAGTCAAAGAAAAGTATTGTCAGTCCAGCTATCTACACTGTGCGTTGTACATGGTGGGCAGTGCTTTGGGGTCGTCAAAAATGCCCGGAGACATGGACCCCACAGATAAAGCCCGTGCTTACGAAATTATTGCCCAAGGGTAATTATTTCCCCACACAAAAATTCCCAAACATATGGTTGAGGATGTCCGCATTGGTCACCTCTCCGACAATTTCTCCTAAGGCCTGAAGGGCGTCTTGAACGTCGAGAGCGACCATGTCGACGGGAAATCCCGCCTCAAGGCCTATTAAAACAGCCTTTAAGGCGCTGATGGCTCGATCCAGGAGTTGCTTTTGGCGCAACGAGTCGATGACCACCGCATCCGGGGCGCTTTTTTCTGGTAAGGCCTGTTCCTGGACCCAAGTGGTTAACACCGAGAGGCCTTGGCCTGTCACGGCCGATAAGCCTAACCAACCCGGGGGCGGGGGAAGAGCTCCAGGTAAGTCTATTTTGGTCCATAAGAGGGCTCGAGGGAGGTTCGAGGGGGTGCTCTCTTTTAAAAGTTTTTCATCTTCTGGCGTCAAGCCCAACGTTCCATCCACGAGGTAAAAGCTTAAATCGCTAGACGCTAACAAATCTTGTGAGCGGCGTATTCCTTCTTGTTCCACCCGGTTTTCAGCTTCACGGAGACCGGCTGTATCAAAAAGCCGGGCGGGAATTCCGTCAAAGTCGGCCCAAGCTTCGATAAAGTCGCGAGTCGTGCCATGTTCGTCCGAGACAATAGAACGGTCTTCTTTTAAGAACGCATTAAATAAGCTGGATTTCCCCGCATTGGTTCGTCCTGCCAAAACGATTTTCAAACCTTCTTGATACACTCGGCCAGTTTTAAAGCTCAGGGCTAAACTTTCGAGGCCGCCCAGCAAGTCGTGGAGCAAGGGGTAGGGTGGTTCAGGGGTGTCAGCCTCATCTTCGGCATAGTCCAGCTGAATATTGACTGCGGCCATCACGTCCATCAATTTGGTTCGCAACTGGCGGATTCGTGTTTCGACGCTCCCCCCCAAACGGTGTAGGGCCTGAGAACGTGCCGCGTCGGTCTTCGAGGCGACTAATTCGTGCACAGCTTCTGCTCGCGTTAAGTCAACCTTTCCGGCTAAGAAGGCTCTTAAGGTAAACTCACCAGGCCCCGCAGGGCGAAAGGCTGTACGGGTCAATTCGTCTAAGACCCGTCGCACCACCGTCATGGAACCATGACAGGTCAGTTCAACAGAGTCCTGACCGGTGTAAGAATGAGGGGCTCGCCAAACCGTCGCGACCACTTGGTCGAGTTTTTCCCCTTGCTCTGAGTGCAACCAACCTACCAAGGCGGTACCTCCAGCGGCTTGCCGTAAACGGGGGGCTGGATGGAAAAAGTCAGCCAGGGCTTCCACGCAACCCTCACCGGTGCAGCGGATAACGGCGAGGGCCGACATTCCCCACGGTGTGGCTAAGGCACAGATTTTGTCCTTCGTATCGTAAGCGAGGTCTTTCATCCTGTCGTGTTTATGGGTTTTGAGCCAAAAGTTTCTCGATACCTTGAAGAACTTCCGGAGTATCCCATTCCTTTGCTCCGGCACGTCCGCCGAGTACATGACCAGTTTTATCGATCACGTAGGTGGTGGGAATGGCTTGAACGCCATATTCCGCATCACCTTGACCCGTGGTGTCCAAAAGGATGGGGAAGGTATACCCGGTTTTTTGGATAAAGGCCTTGACCACGTCGGGTTTTTCTTGAGCATCGACGGCTAACCACACAAAATCTTTGTTACTGGAAAGTTTTTTCCAAAGTTTCTCAATGGTGGGCATTTCGGCGCGGCAAGGCGGACACCAGGTGGCCCAAAAGTTCAAGAAGACCACTTTCCCCTTATAGTCACTGAGTTTCACCGTTTTTCCTTCCAGAGTTGTTGCGGTAAAATCCAACAAGGAAGGATTTCCTTGAACCCGTTGAAGACCCATCGCGTCCATGACCTCGGCTAAAGGATTTTCTTGAACGGGGGCAACCAGCTGTCCGGGTGTGGAAGACGGCGTGGAGGAAGGGGAAGGTTTGGTTTCTTGTGCAGAGGCTTGAGGGGCGCAGGAAAGAAAACTCAAGGCTAAGAATGTAAAAACCCCAGAACTCCAGGAAAAAAGTTTCATGCATGACTCCTGTTTAAACAACCGTGATAATACAGCAAATATACTATATTTCAGGAGGAATGGCCAGTGCTGACAGCTTTTAGGTATTGTCGGGCTGTGAGCACTTGGGCATGATGATAGCTCACGGAAACTAGACTAGTGTGGCCAACATGAGGGCTTTAATGGTGTGTTTCCGGTTTTCGGCTTGGTCCCAAACCCGGCTTTGCGGCCCTTCGATCACCTCTGAAGTCACTTCTTCCCCTTTGACAGCCGGAAGGCAGTGCAAGAAGATAGCCTCGGGTTTACCCGTGGCTTTCATGACTTCAGCATTGACCTGGAAGGGTTGAAGAATTTGCCGTCTTAAGTGCAGTAAGGTTTCTTCGCCCATGGAGGCCCAAACATCCGTGTACACGGCGTCGGCACCTTGAACAGCGGCTTTTAAGTCGCTAGTAATGACGAGTTCTGTACCTTCCTGAGAGGCAATTTGGCGGCAAAACTCCACATCGTCTTCGGCAGGGTACAGGACTTCGGGGGCCGCAATCACAAACTTCATTCCCATCCGGGCTGCCCCTACCATAAGAGTGTGACTCATGTTGTTACGCCCATCCCCACAGTAAACCAGGGTCTTTCCTTGAAGTGACCCGCCCCAGGCTTCTTCTAAGGTCATCAGGTCGGCTAAAACCTGAGTGGGATGAGCCATGTCGGTGAGGCCGTTATAAACAGGAACACCACTAAAAGACGCCAGGGTTTCGACAGTAGTTTGTTGAAAACCACGAAACATGATGGCGTCAAACATCCGCCCGAGGACGCGAGCGGTGTCCTCAATCGATTCCTTGTGACCTAGCTGAATGTCGTCTTTCGACAAAAAGACGGGGTGTCCGCCTTCTTCGGCAAAGGCCGTTTCGAACGCGGCGCGGGTCCGGGTCGAAGGCTTTTCAAAAATCATCGCCAAGGTTTTTCCTTGAAACCGTTGAGTCACTAGACCTTCCTTTTTTTGACGTTTGACCTCGTGGGCCAAATCGAGTAAATACCGAATTTCAGCGGTCGAAAGATCCGCCATCATCAGACAGGAGCGGCCTTTAAGAGGAGAGGGTTTCATGGAGACCTCCTAGGTTTCAAGTTCAACGAAAAGAATATGTATCTTTATGCAATGGATTTTGATTTTTATGCAAGGGGAATGTGATAAAATCCTCGTATGAAGCAAAAATTTCCTCCTCAAGCCGCTTGGATTCCCCTTGTTGCGGTGATTTTGTCGCTGTCTTGTGCTGGAACACCTCCAGACCCATCGGCTCAGTTGCGCGGAGACTTGCTCATGCAAGCTCAACCGGCTGTTTTGGGTCCTTTCGCCCCTCCCACCGTGGGACCGGCGGTACTTTCCTATCAAAAGCAATGGAAAAGTCGTTTAAAAGACCTTTCGTACACACAGACGGTATTGGCCCTTCCGTCGGATGGGCAATTTTTAGGGATGAACGTTTTTCAAGTTCAGGGTAAGCCTCGGGGAACTCTTTTTCAGCTGCACGGCTACCTTGCGAATTCGTTAACCTTTGCCGGCATTGACGGAGTTTTTCTGAAACAAGACTGGAATGTGACGGCTCTGGACCTCCCGGGTCACGGCATGTCGCAAGGACCTCGTGCGGATGTGGATGTTTGGAGCCGTTATGGGGACGCCGTTCGGGATTGGTTGGCTTGGGCGGCCAAATACCCCCAAGTGTTTCCCCGTCCCTGGGTGATAGTCGCCCATTCTTTAGGCGGTTCTGCGGTGATCGATTACTATCACCGGCGCCCCGACCTGATTGCGGACAGGACCATTTTGGCCGCTCCGTTGATTCACCCAACCTGGTATACCTGGGAAGGCATCGGTTTTTTTCTGATCGGCTGGTTTGTTCCTAGCCTCCCCCCCGTGGTGGCTCCTGAAGATTACCTCAGTATCAACACCTTTCCCACCCATTGGTTTTCGGCCTTGCAAGCCTGGAATGACCGAAGGGAGCATTGGCGTCCTTGGAAAGTTCCCCAGGGCTCCGTGTATCAAGGGACCAACGACAGTGTGGTCGAAGGGTCTTACAACGTGCCTTGGGTCGAAAAAGAATTTCCAGGGTTTGAGTCGTACTGGTTAAAAGGGGCCACTCATGAGTTTTTAACCCAACCCGATCAAGAAAAGCAGGCCTGGCAGCTGATTTTAAAAGATTTGGCTCGGCACGGCTTGCCCGTGACGGTTTCCCCATGAAAAGAGGCTTTCTGGTCTGGTTTTTTACCCTCAGCGTGGGCTTTCAAAGTTGGCTGGGGGCAGACTCAGAGGCCAAGTCGGTGCCCTCCAGCCGTCCCTGGCCGGGGCTTACGGTACTTGATGTTGCTTTGTGCGACCGCTTGGTTTGGGATTCCGGTTGGGTAGAAGTTCGCGGCCCAGGAGCAGGGGTTACCCTCTGGGTTCATGATGTTCGCGGTTACCGCTTGCCTAATGGCTATTATGGATTAAAAATCAATGGACGACCTGTAGACCTAGCCCAGTGTTGGATCGAATACGGTCAGCATCTGGTCAATTTACAGATCCTTTTCACCCTGGGGAGTGCCGAGGTGGACCCCCAACTGACCTTTCAAGACCCCCCCTATCGGGAACCATAAGGAGGCTTTGTGTCGTATTGGCGAGTGTTCGGTGGGAGTTTAATTTTCAGTGGGATCGCTTTAGCCGGAGCTTTTTCCCTCGGCTTTTTTACCGGCGGAAGTTGGGCTGCTGGTTGGGAGGCTTTGGTTACTGCCCTGATTTTGGGAGTTTTGGAAACCTCACTCTCCTTTGATAATGCGGTCGTGAATGCTCGGATTTTACGAAACATGAGCCTGTTTTGGCGAAAAATCTTTTTAACGGTGGGGATTTTGATCGCGGTCTTTGGCATGAGGCTGGTTTTTCCCCTCGTCATTGTGGGAGCTGTTAGTGCCCGGCCCCTGGGAGACGTCCTGACCTTGGCGTGGCAGGCTCCCCAACAATTTCAAGCCTTATTAGTGCAACAACATGTGCTCATCGACGGTTTTGGGGGGGCTTTTCTGTTATTGGTGTTTACTCGGTTCTTCTTTGACCAGGAAAAAACCTTGCATTGGCTCGGGCCCCTCGAAAAACTCTTTGGCTTTGCCGGGCGCCTAGAAGGCGTGACGGTGGCCCTAACGCTTGTGGCCATCCTGGTAACACTCGGTCAAGTTGAAGAAGCTCACAAACTGGGCTTTGTCGTTTCGGCACTCATGGGGGTCGTGGTTTATGTCCTCGTGGAAGGACTGGGTCAGGCTTTGCAAAGCGGTGAACGTAAACTTTTAACGGCAGGCTTTGCTTCCTTTATTTACCTGGAAGTTTTAGACGCCTCCTTTTCTTTTGATGGGGTCATTGGTGCCTTTGCGATCACGAATAGTTTGTTCCTCATGGCTTTAGGCCTGGGTATCGGGGCATTTTTTGTCCGCTCGCTCACCATCCAAATGGTCAACTCAGGGACTCTCACGACCTTTCGTTACTTGGAACACGGGGCTTTTTGGGCCATTGGGGCTTTGGCCCTCATCTTGTTTTTAGGAGCTGGTGGGGTTGAGGTGCCCGAGATCGTTTCGGGGGGAGTGGGGTTTTGTCTCATTCTTTTGAGTTTTCTGACTAGCCTCGCGGCCAACCGGCGAAAACCTTCATGAACAGCGCTAAGACTGAACTGCGTCAGCGTCAAAAAAGTCGGTTTCGGTCTTTGACGCTGGCAGAACAAGAACGTCAGCAAATTCTCCTTTGCCAAAACCTGAGTACCCTCTGGGACTCGCAGGCTCGTCCTTGGGTTCTTGGGTTTGTTTCGTTACCAGGAGAACCCAACCTTCAGGACTTTTGGGTTGAAGTCTTACAACGAGGCCGCTTGGCGTTTCCCCGGGTGCAAGGGGACGAGCTCGGGTTTTATGAGGTGACGCAATGGTCACAGTTGCAAGAAGTTCCCCCTTGGGGGATTCGGGAACCCGTCCAGGGAACCTGGCCTTGGCCCTTCAGGGACGCTTCTCAAAGTTTAATCTTGATTCCGGGGTTGGCGTTTGATCTTCAAGGAGGGCGCTTAGGTCGAGGTAAAGGCTTTTATGACCGTTTTTTGAGTTCTTTGTCTTCTCAGGTGTTACTTTGGGGGGTGGGGTGGCAAGAAAGTCTGGTCGACGAAGTCCCCCTCGAGGGGCACGATAAGAGGTTACACGGTTGGGTGGGGCCCGGTGGACTGAGTCCCCTTGCCCTTTAACGGGGGCTCAGGCTATTTTGAGAGAAATTCAATTCATAGAAAGGGAGGCAAGTTCACCAATGGCATTCATCAAATCCGCCTTGGAATTGGCGATGGAAAAATCCGAAGGCCTCACGGTCGATAAAGAAGAATTGCACCGTAAGGAGCTGTTAACTGCGGGGAAGGTTGCCTGTGCTGGGGCCCTTTCCGGCAGTGAAGAGTCCTGGGAACCAGAATTAAAAGCTCAGGAAAAAGCTCTTTCGAAGGGCGATTTCAGCCTTTGGAGTCAGGGAGCGGCGGACACCCTCTTATCTCGCATTCAGTTGACCGAACAGGGACCTGTCGCAGAAATGAACCGGGTCCTATCTCTTTTGGATGAACTGGGCCGCAAAAAATCTAGTGCCCGTTTGCAAAAAATGGCCCAATTGGTGGGACAATTCCAACAGGAATTGAAGCAACTCAAAGAGGCCATTGCCCAACAGATTGGGCCTGCCATTCGGCAACGAGCCCAACAATTGGCCCAGCAAACCGGTGCCAGCGCTCAGTTTATCCTTGAAAAAGATCCCACGTACTTAAAGGTTCTGAACGAAAACTTAGAACCTATGCGTGCGGAATATACCCAGGCGCTTGACCAGCTCAAAGCAGAGTTTCGCTCAGCTCTTTAAGCTCCCGCTAAGCCGATGAGATTCATAAACTCTTCTCGGGTTTTACTGTCGCGTCGAAACGAACCGAGAACAGAGCTGGTGACCAGGGAAGAATGTTGCTTTTCGACACCACGCATCATCATGCACAGGTGTTTAGCTTCCATGACCACCCCGACACCTAAAGCATCTGTGGCTTCCATGACGGCTCCAGCAATTTCTTCAGTCAGTCGTTCTTGAATCTGGAGTCGTCTGGCAAACACATCGGCTAAGCGGGCAATCTTGCTGACTCCCAGCACCTTATCCCGGGCCACGTAACCGACGTGGCATTTGCCGTAAAAGGGGAGAAGATGGTGCTCGCACAAAGAAAAAATCTCAATATTCCGAACAATGACCATGTTACTAGCCGGCGAACGAAACACGGCTTGGTTGAGTACCTTTTCGGGAGAGCTCCGGTAGCCTCGCGTTAAAAATTCCCAGGCTTTTGCCACGCGTTCGGGGGTACGCTTGAGCCCCTCTCGTTCGGGGTCTTCTCCCAATTCTTTTAATAATTCGGTGATTAAGTGTTGGACACGTTCTAGGTTCATGGTGGTATCCTAGCAAAGCTGACACGAATACACCAGAGAGCAAAAAAAAAGACCAAACGTCCTTTCCCCACAAAAGGACGCTGGTCAATTTCCATTCATAGACTTAACGCGGCCCTGAGGCCTGTTTTCTTCTTAGGCCGCTTTAATGGGCACCGTGCGAGGCTTAGCCTCTTCTTTCTTGGGCAAATGCAGACTTAAAAGCCCGTGACGAAACTCTGCTGTGATGTTGGTGGTATCGACATCTCGGGGGAGTCGGAATTGTCGGGTAAAGCTCAAGTCACGGCGTTCTTTGACCAGCCAGTGCTGTTCCCCTTCTTGTTCCACCTTTTGTTCTCCTTTCAGTTCCAATACTCCGTCTAGAACGTTGACTTGGACCTGGTCGGGGGAATAGCCCGGAAGCTCAGCGATCAGTTCGTAACTGTCTTTCTTTTCTTGAACATCCACCCGGGGTGTAGACGAGCCAGGAAAATCGGCCAACCCCGCTAAAGTGTTCCAATGTCTCCAAAGTGATGCAGTCATCATGTCCTCCTTAATTGGCGATCCTCATGGACCGCGTGACATTTATGATTAATGCATTAAGTGTGCCAAAAATCGAAAAAGATTAAAGTAACCTTGAAATCTTGCTGGGAGTCGCTTGAACTGAGTCTAGAGCTCAAGGTTCGCTGGGGGAAGTCTTCGGAGTTGTGAAAATAATGGGTCAAAAAAGACTGATGTGAGTCAAGATGAAACACTGCTTTCCAAGGAGAACTATATTGGTTTAAAATGACTCACTGTGTCGATTTGATCCTAAAGCAGGTGTAGCTAATCAACGCAGGAGCGAGGGCTTGGGGCTTATCGAGGGTGATTTCCACCGCGTTTAAGAGAGGATGTGTGAAAAAGAACTCTGCGGCTTGTTCGGCAAAGCTCTCCAAGAGTTCCCAACGGCGAGGAGCAACAAATTGTTCAAAACGGTTTTTGAGTTCGGCATAATCCAAGGCGTCTTCTAGTCGGTCCGTTCGGCCAGCTAAGCGAAAGTCACCCCAAAGCTTGACCGTGAGCCACAGCGGCTGACGGCGTTTTTTTTCTTGGGGGTAAACACCAATCGCGACTCTGAGCCGCCAACGGGAGATTGTTAAACAATCTGAACCTGGGACCTGCGGGGGCATTAGTTCGACCCCCGGCTTAGGTGAGCCCCGCCATCGATATGGAAAATTTGTCCCGTGACCGAAGTGCTGTGAAGGAGAAAGAAAAGTGCTTGGTCCACTTCACTTAAGGGAGGCTGTTGCCTTAAGGGCAGGGCTTTCACCCAGGTGTCCCAACGAGGTTCGTCCGCCTCAGGAGGGTATACAGGACCCAAAGCTAAGCCGTTGACGCGAACCAGAGGAGCGGCTTGACGAGCCAGATCGGTAACGAGTCCCGAGGCCAGGCGTTTACCCCAGCCGTACGAGAACTCAGCAGGAGTCGAACTTGCCGTTCTTGAGTCTAAGATGGCAATCAAGCTAGCTGGAACGCCAGCGGCAACCAACTGCTTTGTCCAAGGGATCAGGGGCCAAGCCTGAAGCCTTACGGAGTTAAACCAAGCGTCTTCGGTGACGTCAGAGAGGGCATCTTTGTGCCAAACCGAAGCGGCATGAACAACCAATCTCGGTGACTTTTCCGCCCATACCGTAACTTGAGTCCAGAGCTTTAGAGCTGACCCAGGCTGGGCAAGGTCACACGAAAAACCTTTGAGGTGTTCCGGTTGAGTTTTTGCCTCTAGCTGTAACTCTGGGGGAGGGGCACGATGCCAACAGTAAGCCACCTGCCACCCTTCTTGGAGTAATTGCTTTACCCAGCGTGCTCCGAGGCGAGTGACGCCAGTCAGAAGGGCTAAAGGCTCATTCTGCTTGGGCATGAAAATCCGCCAGGGATTTCAGCTGGTGGGCTTGGGCATACGCAAGAACACCCTCATACACTTCTTCGGCGAGGCGAGGGTTGGCAAAACTGCCGCTTCCGACTTGTATGGCCGAGGCACCGGCTAAAAGGTGCTGTACGGCATCCTCCCAGCGGGTGATCCCTCCGATTCCGAGCACGGGGATTTGTACCCGTCGAGAGACCTTCCACACTGCCGCAAGAGCCACCGGTAGAATGGCAGGTCCCGAGAGCCCCCCGGTATTGAGCGGGAGAATAGGCCGTTTGGTTTTCAGGTCGATGAGCATACCGACTAAGGTATTGATACATGAAACGGCATCGGCTCCGCCGTTTTGGGCGGCACTGGCGGTATCTCCGATATCCGTGACATTGGGCGATAACTTGATGATGAGGGGTTTGTTGGTGCGTCGGCGAAGGCGGATGGTAATCTGTTCGACTAAGTGGGGGTCAGTCCCTAAAGACATGCCTCCATGACGAACATTGGGGCAAGAGATGTTGATTTCATAGCCCCAGATCCCTTCGACCCCTTCCAGACGATCAACGACCTTTTCATAGTCTTCTTCGAGAGCACCCGCGACGTTGACGACGACCGCACTGGGGATTCGCCTGAGAAACTCCATTTTATCGCGAATAAAGGCTTCGAGACCGACATTGGCTAAGCCAATGGAATTGAGCATCCCTCCCGGCGTTTCGACAAGCCGAGGCGGTGGGTTGCCCAGACGGGGTTCGGGGGTGATGGCTTTGGTAAATACGGCGCCAATTTTTGAAAAGTCCGAGAGGCCCTCGTATTCTTTGGCATACCCGAAGGTTCCCGAGGCGACTCCTACAAAGCCGGGCCAGCTTTGACCCCTTAAACTGAACGAGAAAGCCGATTTTATGTCCATTTTAACACCTTGGAGTCAAAGACGGGGCCTTCGGTGCAGACTCGCACCATTTGCCGAGCGTCCACAGTTTCGACGGCACAACCCATGCAAGCCCCCACACCGCAGGCCATGATTTCTTCGACAGAAACCTGGCAAGGGAGGTTCTCCTGTTGGCTCCATTCGTGCACAGCTTTGAGCATGGGGTAGGGCCCGCAAGCCCAGACAAAAGCGTTGTCTTTTTCTGAAGCCTGAAGAGTTTCGAGAAAAGCTTTGACATTACCGTGAAACCCTAAGCTCCCGTCGTCCGTACAGACCTGCAAAGCCACTTCTGGCCGCAGGGTCAGGGCCGGAAATAGCCCTTGATGCCGAAAGCCTAAGATTAAGCGAGGATGCAGTCCTTTGGCCGCCAGCCAGTTGGCTGCAAAGACCACGGGGCCTGTACCTATACCACCGCCGACCAAAAGAGGTTGATCTGCGTCCCGGGGGGGCTGAAAGGCAAACCCGCGAGGTCCTATGACGTCCAGCGTATCGCCGGCTCGTAAAGCGGACATCAATTGTGTGGCCGGGCCTCGGCGGTGATAAATCACACTGACCAAACGTTCAGATTTGTCGTAGGAGGCAAAAGCAAAAGGACGGCGAAGAAA
>DAIDJJ010000030.1:0-20019 GCA_027451385.1 Spirochaetales bacterium
ACGAGAAAAGTAATATGGTCAGGGTACCATTCCAGGGAATACACATGCCACTCATCAACTTTGGGGACAGGATACGACGCTGTGATTTGAGTCCCTAGAGTGTAATTGTACTTAGACGTGTGTAAGGTGCTGTGGATCTGGTTGCCTTCAAAACCCACCTCCTCCATGATATCCACTTCGCCGGAATCGGGCCACATATACCCATGTCCGGAGGGGTCCAGAGGCAGTAGCCAAAGTGCCGGCCATACGCCGCGTCCAAGTGGTAATTTCGCGCGAAAATCCAAGCGCCCATAACGAAAGGCCAACTTCATCGAAGAGCTGATGCGGCCAGACGTGATTTTCCAGCCGTTTTTAGCCTTGGTTCGCAACGCTTCTAAGACCAAATGGCCCTTAGAAACATAAATGTTCGCAGGATCTGCGGTATAAGCCTGCAATTCCGAATTGTTTGCCAAGGGTGGATACTCTTCCGGCATCCAAACTCCGTCCGTTAAGGATTTGTCACTGGAGAAATTATCTTGCCACATGAGTTTCCACCCCGTAGAACTGGGCAAAATCGCAGGATCATTTTCTTGACTTCCCATAGCCGTTAAAGCCTGGGTTATAAAACCTAGAACGATTAGGATGACAAGGCGGGGTAAAAAGCGCGTGTTCAACATGAAAGACCTCCTATCCGGTATCATGCAAATTGAGTGAAGTCGACGTCAGCTTCGTCTAAAATACGGAGAACCACTCGCCAGGATTTTTGTTCCTGCGGGGCCAGTCCCACGGCGGTTCCTCGTTCTTGAGCGAGAGCGAGAGAATCAAAAAAGGCATTTGATGGTTCAATGGCTAAATTATAATCACCTTGAACTTCAGGGTCCCCGCGATTGACCCAGACGCCCAGGTAGGGCGTGGTTTCAGGGTCGAACTCAAGCAGAAAGACTTTCTTCTGCGAGCGGTACCAAATTCCGGCGACACCCGTTTGGGGCCCATGAGTATAAAACTTGTAACACTTCTTATCTTCGTATTGGGCCAGCTCACACACATTCCAACCTTTTTTACCCAAGGAATCTTGGTGAGGAAAGGGAAGAAGTTCTTCCCGTTTGCCGTATTGGTGAACGTTGAACATCTGTGGAACCGGGGGGAGTAGCAATTTTGCCTCGTTCTGAAAAACACAAAGCGGATGTAACGCCCAAAGAAAATCGACGGGGGCATCCCCTTCGTTGGTCACTCGATAAGCAAACTCAAGAGAGCTTTCATTCACCCAAGAAATTGTTTTTTCAAAAAGTAGCGGTAGCTCTAAGAGGCGTATTTGTCCATGAACCTGCTGAGACTCAAGATGAACCGACCAGGGACGACTCCAGACTCCGCCATGATCTGGCATGGCCCTATCGGCATAGAAGGGACCGTTATAATGGCAAGCATCAATGGTTGGTAACATTTCATCGCAACCAGAGGCCTCATAATCGACAAAGCGGCCACGGTAGGCGGGAATAGGGTGACGGCCGCTATGGGGTTGAAAGAGAAACTCCATCTGGTTGTCCTTCTCTTTCAAAGAATTGAACTTAAAACCAATTTCGGGGAGAAAACACGCCTTAAGACGGGTGGATTCCAAAACAATTTCTCTGGTAGCAGATTCTTGATGCTCATGCAGTGTGATAGTCATAGGTTCCTTTAAACAACTCAGTTTGTCACGGGCAACACAATCAGAGAATAAGAATAAAAGCTGTTTAAAACATAAGAAAATAAACTGATTGTATGTAAGGTTCATCTTCTTAAGTGAAATCAGGATAATCTTGGATTTCTGTACCATGAAGTCGGGTGTAATTTGGGGAAGCAGACCTGATTAGAGGCCTTATTCCTGCTTGGACTCCGGGAACAAGGGACTCAAAAGATTGTCTTGAGGTGTGGGAACGGCTGATCAACAGCCGCTCCCCCTTTTTTTATTGGAGGCATGTGACTATACTAAAAACGGCACACACAAGAAAAAGGCAAGAACCCATGAAGACTCGCATTGTATTGGTCGATGATCATCCCATTTTTCGTAAAGGCTTGGCGTCACTCATTGCGAAGTCTCCTAGGGATATTGTTGTAGGAGAAGCCTCTGACCGTTCGGAGGCCCTGCAGGTCATAGAAGAAACGCATCCGGACGTGGTGCTCTTGGACCTGAGTTTGGGTGGTGATAATGGCTTGGAACTCTTAAAAGATCTGATGACCAAACATCCTGGTCTCAGGGTTCTGATTCTTTCGATGCACGATGAACGAGTTTATGCCGAACGCTCCTTAGCCGCCGGGGCTTTTGGTTATGTTCAAAAGGATGAGGTGTCTCAACGGGTCTTAGAGGCACTAAACTCTGTTAGTAATGGACGAAAATGGTTCAGTGACGAAGTCAAAGAACTGATGCTTCAGAATATGCTGGGAGGGGGCGCGACGGTTACCCCGGATGTGGCTTCTAAACTCACGGACCGCGAGTTAGAGGTTTTTACCTGGATGGGGAGAGGGTTGGGTTCCCGCATGATCGCCGAGAAAATCGGCTTAAGCATCAAAACAGTCGATACGCACAAAGAACATATCAAACAAAAGTTGGGTTGCGCTACGACGCAAGAATTACGAATCCTTGCGAATGAATGGCTGATGCTAAAGTAAAAAGGGAGGGGCGATGTCAGAACTTTATCATTTGGTACGCCCCCCTCGGGTGGCTTCAGAACGGCCTCCGGTCCTGGTGTTTTTGCACGGTTACGGTAGCCATGAAGAAGATCTGTTTGGTCTTGCCGAAGATTTTTCACCAGAGTTTTTTGTTGTTAGCGTTCGAGCTCCTCTTTCAGCCGGACCAGGTGGCTTTGCGTGGTTCCCTGTCGACTTTACGCCCGAAGGACTGATTGCCGACGAAAAAGTTGCCTTGAAAAGCCGGGAACGCCTGGAACAGCTTTTAGAAGTATTGCCCGAACGGTATCAGACCGACCCCCGACGCGTCCTGGCGGTGGGGTTTAGTCAAGGTGCGATCATGGCGGCTTCGGTGGCCTTGGCGTCACCCGAGAGCCTTGGTGCCGCCGTACTCATGAGCGGCCGCATCCTCGAAAGCTCCCTGGTATCCGCCGCCCCCTTAAGCCGTTTATCCCAAACGTCTTACCTCATTGTCCATGGAACGAAGGATAGAGTCCTGCCCGTTGAAAACGGACGAAAATCTCGTCTGGCCCTCGAAAAGCTTGGTCTTCAACCCCAGTATCAAGAATATGAGATGGAACACACGATCAGCAAGGAAAGCTTAGAACTCGTGACCACCTGGTCACGGCGCTGGCTTGAGAACCACCTCTAACGCCTTTGACGTGGTCAAAACTTCACGAGCTAACTTCACGACCTGAGTTCGTGTGACTTGAGAATAGCTTGCGGTTAAGTGAGCCAATTCCTCCAGCGGGTAACCTTTCAGCTCATATTCCGGAAGGATAATACTCCAAAAGGCATTGCGTTTGAGATAACCTTGAACACCTCGTACCGCGATGGCTTTAGCTTGTTCAAAGGTAGGGTTAGAAAACTGATCCTGCGCCACGGAGGACAAAACACTTAAGGCCAAATGATCCAAGGCTTCTTGGCGTGCGGGGTCGCAGGTGAACGCCACCTCAACGGTGGCATGCGGGTAAGGGAGCGGGGACAATGAAACCTCTGCTTCAGCATTATACGTTCCGCCGTTTTGGTTACGCAAAACGTCTCGCAACCGAATGTTTAAAAGTTCTTTGAGGGTATTGGCGGCAAAGCGTTCATCAGGTCGGAAAGGGCGAGGATTGATCATCAACAGCGTGTTTTCTGCTCGGTTATCGTGCCCTTGGGCAATGACTGTGGTCACTGGCCCGGAAACAGGACGAACACCCCAATCGCGGGGTGGTGTCGCGGGGCCAGGGGGAATACTGGCGACATACTCAGCGATGAGTTTTTTTAACGTGACTGGGTCAAAGTCCCCGACTACCGAAAGCACTAAGCCGTTGGGGTTTTGCAACAGCTGACCCCAGAGTTCTGCGGCTTTATCGGCATGAACTTGAGCCAGGTTTTTTTCTGTGAGGGGCTGACCTCGAGGGTTATCTTGGGTTAAAAGCCGCTCCAAGGCTCGCTGAGCTAAGGTTTGAGGCAGGGTATCGGCATTTTTGAGGTAATCGCGCCTTTGAGCAAACCAGGCAGCCTCGGCCCCAGGATCTCGATGGGGAGGGCCAAGTTGTTCATGAAGCAACTGAAAAAGTGTTTCAAGATCCGCTGTGCGGGCTGAACCGTTGAGGTAAATCCCACTCGTTCCTATACTAGCCTGCAATTGAGCTTGCTTTCCCGCAAGAAAATCTGAAAGCTGACTAGCATCAAGGGGTCCTAAGCCCGTCTGCGCAAAAAGGGCTGGGGCTTCTTCGGCGCTAAATAGATCAACAGTGGGAATGACACTGAGCCCTCCTAACCGTTGACCATTCAACAGAACTTCGTGGGGGGTAAAATCCGTTTGTTTGGCGAACACAATCGCCCCATTAGCCAGCTGATATTCTGTGACTCCTAAGCTTTTTAGCTCGATGACGTGAGTGATCACCCCAGGAGTGGGTAGGGTGGGCATCAACGGTAAGACGACTCGATTGGCCAGGGCCGGCAACGTTTCTGCCTGAACTTGGGCCACAAGCTGAAGAAAATGCTGGGGGTCAGGGGCTTTGACTCCCATCTTTTCTGGATTCAAGATCGCCATCCGGAAAGCTGGGTAGGCCAAAAGTTCCGCCGCAAAGTGATTGAGCTCTGGCAGGCTGATTTTTGCCAATTCGCTCAGTCCCGCCTCAAACTGTTCTTGATCGCTGACCACAGAGAAGCCGGTGAGAAAATTCTGTGCCAAGGCTTGAAAGCGATCTTCATCCGTCAAGCCTTCTCGTTGGGCATAGGCCGTCTCAATTTCTGACTTGAGCTCTTTAACCGCGAGTTGAAAGTCGGTGGTGGTAAACCCATGGACACGTGCTCTTTGCAATTCTTGAACAAAAGCGGTCAAGCCTTCGTCCAAATGACCGTCAAAGGGTTCAACGCTAAAGATTTCTTCCCAAGAGCGCCCGAAGCTGAGGTGGCCGTCGACGCCGGCGCCCTGAAAGGGGGCTTTCTCTTGTTGGGAAAGGCGATCGAAACGGGTGTTGAGAATTCGTGACACGAGAGCATGCAATAATTCAAAATGTTTCCAAGCTAAGTATTTTGTGGGGGCAGGTGTGGCATAAGCCCACAGAATTGTGGGTGTGGTCAGTTCTTTATCTTGAAACACACGGGCTTCACGATCGGTATAAACTGGATCAGGGGCGTCGGGACCGGTGCGGTGTGTGGCGGGGCGCAGAGGATCTGTGAATTTTGCCAAAAGCTCCTGACGCACGGCCTCAGGTTGGACATCCCCGATGACAAAAATCGCCATGTTTTCAGGGCGGTACCAGGTATGACAAAAGGTTTCCACGGTTTGAGGTGTTGCCGACCGGACGACTTCCATACTGCCGATGGGGAGTTTGTCGGCATACGGGGATCCCGCATACAGGTAAGGTACGAGAAAATTCGTGATTCTTCCCTGGACATCGTTCATTCGCAGGCGGGCTTCTTCTTGAACGACTTTCTTTTCATTGTCGAGCACTGAAGGGACAATGACCGGACCATGAGCCCAATCATCTAAGATTTGCAACGCGGTTTGAAAGACGGGAGATTCCCCAGAAGGGACTTCTAGGAAAAACTGTGTACTGGTAAAGCCTGTTTGAGCGTTTAAATCGGCCCCGAATTTCATGCCGTTGGATTCGAGAAAGTGAACAATCGCTTGCGGTGCAAAATGTTCTGTTCCTTGAAATTGCATGTGTTCTAAAAGGTGGGCAATGCCACGTTGCGAGGGGGTTTCTTCCACGCTCCCGGCATGCACGACCAAGCCGAGTTGGATCCGTTGTGCCGGTTTAGAATTTTTTTGGATATAATAGGTCATGCCATCAGGGAGTGTTCCTGTCAAATATTGACCAAAAAGGACACTGGCTGACAAAAATAGAAAGAGGGAGGCAAGGGCCACCGCACGTTTACTCATAGGTTACTCCCTACGAAGGAATTGAATTCCATGGAATTTCACTTGATCAACAAAAGAGACTTCAGACATTCTGGCACAGAAAAATGGGCCCACCTGGACTTGAACCAGGGACCAACGGATTATGAGTCCGCTGCTCTAACCAACTGAGCTATAGGCCCTCAAGACACCTAGGTTTTAGCGTGTTTTGCCTTTGGGAGTCAATGACAGAGGGAATTGACTCCGTTACCTACCCCCAGTAAGGAGCCCCAACGCCATGCCTGAACCTTTGATTACCGGTCGTTTTGCCCCCACCACCTCGGGCCGAGCCCATCCGGGTACGCTTTTGTCGGCTTTGTTGGTTTGGTGGGACCTTCGTTCGCAAGGCGGGCGGACTTTTTTGCGGTGGGAAGACATTGACCCTTCTGCTCGTTCCAGGACGATGCAAAAGGCTTTAGTCGAAGATTTAACCTGGCTGGGGCTGGACTGGGATGAAACCGTTTGGCAATCCCAATTAGCTGACCAGCACGAACAAGCTCTGGAATGCTTAGCGTCTCAAGGTCGGCTATATGAATGCAGTTGTTCCCGGACGGACATACGGCAAGCCGGGCTGCCCTCGGCTTCTGGCGGTTGGGTTTACCCAGGGACCTGTCGTCCTCGTGTGGTGAGAAATTGGCGCATGTCTCACGAAAATCTTCGTTGCAATTTAGAAGGCTTTTCGTTAACCCTGACCGACGAGAGTGGGGCGGACTTGTCGCAAAATGTCCCTTTCGATATGGGAGACCCCCTCGTTCGCCGGGCCGACGGCTCGGTGACCTATCAACTGGCCGTTGTCGCCGATGATGCGGCCAGCGGCATCACACGGGTGGTCCGAGGGCGTGACTTGGCGACAAGCACCGCCACCCAAGCTGCCTTGTACCAACTTTTAAAAGTTCCAACTCCGCAGTGGCATCATCATTTTCTGTTACGAGAACAGCAAGGGGAAAAGTTGGCTAAACTGCATCAGTCGGTGGGGGCCGATCAATTGCGGCAAGTCTACCAGGCGCCTCAGCTGGTTGCGCTGTTAATGCAGGTGGCAGGCTTATTGCCTGGCCCTCGACCTGAAGCTGGACGTCCCGTCAGCTTTGAGCCAGCGAAGGTGGAGCCCCAAGACTTTCGCTTTGCGCTTCGCGACTTTTCGTGGCACCGTGTGACACAAGAAGACCAAACTTTGCTTTGGGATGGACAAAAGCTGAGTTGGTGGTCTCGTGAGTGAAGAAATGGTGTGGAACTTGCAAGAACTCTATGGTCTGTTACAATAGCGAAGGGGGGTAAGGATGACTGCTATCCGCTTGTTCCTTGTGACGATTTTTTTTCTAGTTACCGCTTTCTTGTCCGCGTCGCCGCTTCGAGTTCAGGTTCAAGAGGCGGCCTTACGCGCTAAACCCTCCTATTTAGGGGCTGTTCTGACGCAATTACCCTACGGGAGTCGTGTGGAATACCTTCAAGAGCAAGGAGCCTGGACACAGGTCAAGTCCGGAGACTTTCGAGGCTGGTTGCCCTCGGCCGCTGTTTCGCGGGCTGAAATTGAAATGAACATCGGTGACGAGGGGGCGACAACCTCCAGCAATGAAAATGCTTTAGCCGGAAAAGGCTTTACCGAGCAAATTGAGCAGAACTATCAAAAAGAACACCATGTTGACTATACCTGGGTCAATAAGATGGAAAAAATTCAGCCTCCCCAGACACTTCTAGAATCCTTTAAAAAATACGGACCCCAGGGGGCTTTTCAATGAGCAAACCCATTCGTTATCTGCTCTTGAGCCTGACCTGGATGCCGGTATTCTTGACCTCGTGTTCGACCCTCAACCTAGATTCGACTTCACTCCAGTCCATGGTTTCGCAAGCTGGCCCCATCATAACCTCAGTTGCCAAAGTGGCCGATGCCGCGAACAAAGCCAACCAAGACTTTACCCCTCGTCAAGAATACTACATAGGTCGGGCTGTGGCGGCAGACATCACGTCGATGTACCCCGTTGAACCAATTGGACCGGCTACCCTGTATCTGAATGCTTTGGTCAAGGTGTTGGCGGCGGCCTCAACTATGCCCGTCACCTATGGCGGTTACCACGTACTCATCCTCAATACCAACCAAATCAACGCCCTGTCTGCGCCGGGGGGCTTCATTTTTGTGACGAAAGGGCTGTTGGAATGCACCCAAGACGAAACGTCTTTAGCGGCGGTCTTGGCACATGAAATTGGCCATATCGAAAATCGCCATGGCTTAGCCGCGATCAAGCAAGAACGACGGAACGAAGTCTTTGTCGTTCTTGGAAAAGAACTCGTAAAAAACCTGGGGAGTCAACAGCTTCAGCAACTGACCGATACCTTTGGTCAATCCATTACGGATGTTATCAAAACTATGGTGAATGACGGTTACTCGCGGGAACAAGAAAAGCAAGCGGACTTATCAGCGGTCCAGATTCTTCGCAAAGCGGGGTATAGCCCTGATGGACTGATCAAAATGCTGAACATCATGGAGGTTCGTTTAAAACCGGATAGCGGTGGTTTTGCGAAAACCCACCCCAGCCCTGCTGAGCGTATAGAAACCTTAGCCCCTGAAATCGGCACGAGTGCGGCCTATCACGAACCTTCTGCCTGGACAAAGCGATTCCATGAATATATGGGTAGCTTATTGAACTCATGAAGTGGTTTCCTCAACGGTTTCAACGAACCTCTCGACGTTTCAAAGCTGGTGAAGGGGCTGTCCTAGGTGTCTTGGCGGCCCTCCTAGCCTTTCTGGTGAACGGCTGGGGGGGGCTTACCCCGCTAGAAAACAGCACCTGGGACTGGCGGGTTGCCTTATTTGCTCACGCTTCGCCCCATACGGACTCGATCAAGTATGTGGAATTGGATCAAGCCAGCCTGGATTGGGGGAAAACCAATAATGCCTGGTCCTGGCCTTGGCCTCGCGAAGTTTATGCGTATTTGCTCAAGTATCTGGATCGCACCACGGCAAAGGCTGTTGTTTTTGACGTGATCTTGTCCGAGCCGTCGGTGTATTCGCAGGAGGACGATCAAAGCTTACGTGAAGCCATCACGAAGACCCCACACTTTGTGGTAGCTTTTCAGACTGGGAACCTTCAAAGTGGTTTTCAATCTCATTCTTGGCCCTCCACCTTGGCTGTTCCACCGTGGCAGGTTAAGGGACTGGCGCATTTGCCGGCAGACTTGCACGAAAGTTTAGCCTCGTTTCCCCTTCTTAGCCTCGCGACTGCGGCGGCAGCTCTAGGGGATACCAAGGGTCTGCCTGATCAAGACAGCCTGTATCGGAGGGTTGGCCTTTTATGGAGTTTTGACGGTCATGCGGTGCCTTCTTTGGCCCTGGCGGCGTATTTGAGCGCTCATCCTCGAGTGCAAATCCATTATAGGCCAGGAGTTTTGACCCTTACGAACCCTCAAAATCAGGTTGAAAGAATTCCTTTAGACCACCAAGGCCGAGCTTTGCTCACCTACCGGGGGACCTGGTTGCAACGGGCGGCTGAACGCTACCCACTCTGGAAACTCATCCGTTCGGAACTGCAAATCGAAGCGGGACAAACACCAGAAGTCAAGCCGGAAGTCTTTCAAAATTCGTATGTCTTTTTAGGGTTTACGGCTTTGGGTTTGTACGATCTGAAACCCTCGCCACTCGAAAACAAAACCCCGGGAGTCTACATTCACGGCACAGCCTTAGATAACCTTCTTACAGGAGACTTTAAAGCTCCTGTGCCAAACTGGGCTTCGGGGATGTATCTGTTCGTATTGGGCTTGGCGGCAGGTGTCGTCATCCGTCTTTGCCACAATGCACGTCAAACGCTTCTCACTTACGCGCTGTTCTTACTGGTGCCACTCGCCAGCGCCTTCGCCTTATACCCTTTGGGAGCCTGGTTGCCTCTTGTTGCCCCTTTTGGCGAGGTCCTCTTTATCCTATTGGCGGGAACAGTCTTCAATTATGCCGGCGAGGGTCGTCAGAAACGCTTCATTAAAGACGCCTTTGCGCAGTACCTCAGCCCGGTCGTCATTGATCGCCTCATTCAGAACCCTGAGCTTTTGAACCTGGGCGGCGAAAAACGAACGCTCACGATTTTATTTTCTGATGTTCAAGGCTTTACAAGTATTTCCGAAAAACTTACTCCCGAAGAGTTGACGGCACTGTTAAACCGTTACCTGTCTGCCGTGACGTCGGTGATTTATGAAATGGGCGGCACGATCGACAAATACGAAGGCGATGCCGTGATTGCGTTTTGGAATGCCCCCTTGGATTTGCCTGACCACGCGCGTCAAGCTGTGTTAGCCTCCTTGGAATATCAACGGCGCTTAGAGGCCCTCCAGTCCGAGTTAACCCAAATGTCAGGGGGGCACCCCGTCAAAGCCCGGATTGGCCTCAATACTGGGCCGGTAGTCATCGGCAACATGGGCTCCCAACAGCGCTTCAACTATACTTTTTTTGGCGATGCGGGCAACTTGGCGTCACGCTTAGAAGGCTTGAACAAACAATTTGGAACCTATTTGATGGTCTCGGAGTTTACCAAGCAGGCGGTGGGCTCTTTACCGGGGGTAGTATTTCGGGAACTTTCTCGGGTAGCGGTCGTAGGCAAATCTGAACCTGTCACCGTCTATGAGCCTCTCAGAGAACGGGAATTTCAGGCAAAGGCTGAAACGTTGAAGGTCTTTGACCAAGGGCGGGAAAAGTTTTATGAGGGGAAGTTTGAGGAAGCTTTACAGCTGATGGAAACGATTGCTACCCAAGATGCTCCCGCCGCAAAATATGTCGAGAAACTGAAGCAGTTGAGGGAATCTCCCCCTGCTTCTTGGAATGGGGTCTGGTTGGCGACCGAAAAGTGAGCTGATCCATAAGTAAGCTGATCAATATTGAGGGAGGACGGTTTATGCCGGCTTTAGATTCGTTGGCCCAGCGAAAGCGGGGCGCGGGAGAGGTGAGTCTTGTTCTAGGGGCTACCTTTTTCCTTT
Organism: Spirochaetales bacterium; assembly: GCA_027451385.1. Lineage (GTDB taxonomy): Bacteria > Spirochaetota > Spirochaetia > JABEVK01 > JABEVK01 > JABEVK01. The sequence goes on from DAIDJJ010000030.1 coordinate 10,994, forward strand.
CATTTTATGTGCAGTTTATTCTCTTAGACCGAGTGAAAAGCGTGGTGCTAGCTCATCTGAGCAACTTTGCCGCGAAAGGTCTTCAAAAAGCTGGGCTAATCGGCACAGTTTTGCATTCTTTTCGTCCCCTGGACTGGGCCGTTCTTGGGGCTTTAGCGGCCCTTTTAGTGTTTTTGATCGTCAGGCAAATTCAAAAACGAACCTTTAGTCATTTCTTAGCGTTTGTCCTCGAGGATGAGCGTCGAGTCGCTGTCTTTCTCATTTTTCTGGTTTTTCTGTTTTTCAAACCTTTGTTGGCTCCTGGTGAGCCGTATTTTCAAGATGCCCCGTCACACACCTCACGGGCCTGGTTTACTTACCTGAACTTTAAACAAGGGTATAGCTGGCCCCTGTGGACGAACTACTACCACAACGGGTTTGCCTTATTTTCACACTATGGCTTTCTTCTGTACGTTCTGATCGGGGCCTTGAACCTGATAGTGGGGAATATTTTCCTTTCAACAAAACTGGTGATGTTCGCCTTTTGCTTAGGAAATGCTTTTGTGTTTTATGCTTGGGGAAAGAGGCTGTTTGCTGATCGTAAAACAGGTTTGTTGATGGCGGTACTGATTACCGGCGGCAACATCTTGTTGTATGAGATCCTTTGGGTCGGCGGGCTCTTTATGCCGTTGGTGCTCTTTGGTTTTGGCTGGGTGGTTCTGGCGTTTGAAAAGCTTTTGGCCGGTGATTGGAAGCTCTATCGGGCCGTTTTTGCCGCGTCTCTGGGAGCCAACGTGATGCTGGCTACCCACTTAGGTTATTCTTCCCAGCTGTTGTTCTTTTTCTTCTTTTATGTGTTGGGGCGGTTGTTATTTCATCGGCCCGATGCGTGGGGCCTAACCTTGCGTTTTGCCCTGGGGTGCATTGTGGCAGGGGGCGCTGTCTCAGCTTTTGTTTTTCTGCCGACCTTTTTGGACATGAAAAATGTCAACTTTTACAAGCAGTTTCCCTTTGATGATCCGAATACCTATCAGTTTTGGAAAGTCCCTTTCTTAAAGTTTCTAGAACCACGTTTTTATATGTCCGATAATAACTTCGATTACTTGGGCTGGGGTTTGGTGGGGTCTGCCGTGGTTTATTTTTTCCTCGGCCTGCGCAAGCCCGATTCCTGGTGGTGGTTTGGACTTTTGCTGATCGCGGTTTCCGTCTTAGTGGCGAACTATGACCGGAATGCCATCTTGCTGTACTTGGCCTTGATGATTTTTGTTACCGCCAGCTTTGCTCGTCGCTGGACGGCGCGAGACGGGGGGTTGGGACGATTTACCATCTTGTTTATGCTTTTTTTGGCTGACGGGATGATGTTTGGAAATTATAACACCTACAACCAAAATAATGGCTTTGAGCAAGCCTTTTACGCCCGTCTGACGGCTACCCCCGACGGAAGCCGTTATGGGATCGCGATGGCAAACTCTCTTCACGGGGGAAACCAAGAAAATACCAATGTCTTTGTGTCCCCGTGGTTGAAGATTGTGGGCTACCCGGTGATGCAGCCGAACGCCATTATGCTAGAAGCCAATAAGCAAGCGTTGTACCAATACGCCGTCACCAATGATTTGTTAGTCGCTGACCTTCAAAAAGGATTTATCAGTGAGCCGACGCTTCAAGGCTTGGACTTGTTGGGGGTCAAATTTGTGACCTTTCACACCTCGTATGCCTACTACGTTCCGACTCTGGCTCCCAATCCCGAGGTACAAACCGATCCGCGCGGGCCCTGGTTAACTCTGACCGGTACGAAACCTCTTTTATGGGCGCCACGGGTGGTATCTTTTCAAGAGGCAGAAGCCTCCCAGCCCGCTTTGGCCCAACGAAAGGCGTTTGAAAAAGACGATGTTTCGCACAACCGGGCTCCCTTTCACCAACGCCCTTTAGCGGCAAGCTATGTCAGGGCTTTGATTCAGCTGATGAACCCGGATTTAACCACGGGAATAGCTAGCGAATTTGTCCTAAGGAAGGGAACGACACAAGATTCCGGTAGCTCAGGCCCTGTTCAGCTAACCGTTCAAACCTATACCGTCGATTCTCAGAAGGTAGAACTCAACTTTACCGTCGATAAGCCAGGGTTTATTGCGGTACCGTTTGCCTATTTTGGCTACGAGAAAGTGCTCCTCGACGGCCACCCTACCAAGTTTGAACCTACCGCTTTCAATACCTTGTGCTTTCCTGTGACGCCGGGGGGCCATCAGCTCGTCATTGGTCCTTCGGTATCGCCGGCGACGGTGTGGGGAGCTGTGATCACATTGACAGCATTAGGCCTCCTCATCGTGGGCTTTATTCTGACGGAACTTTTCGGGCGCCGCAAAGGGACCTAAACGCAATGCCTCTTAAATGAGAATTTGACACAGGTCTCATCTTCTTCTGATGAAAGGTCGTGTAAGCTACTTGGGGGTTCCCCCAGGAGGCTTTCATGAAGTTTTTCACGGCCTTGAGCTTGGCGATGCTTTGCGGGCTCAGTTGGCCCACCCAAACGCTCTTTGCACAGTCGACTGTGCTGACCAACTTGCGAAAACAGGTCAAATACGTTTTTGTGCTGTACCAAGAAAACCGGTCCTTCGACTCGTATTTTGGGACTTTTCCAGGTGCTGATGGTTTATTCTCACAGCCCTCCGAAAAAACGCCGGGTTTTTATCAAGAAATCCTCAATCAAGATGGCAGCACTTCCTTGATTCACCCCTTTCGGATCGGTCCCGCAGAGTATGCGGCGGACACCGACGATGTGGATCATTCCCATCCGTTGCTCGTTGCCAAGATGGATGTCCAAAACGGTCACGCTCGGATGGACCATTTTGCTCTTGCCGAAGAGCGTAAATATATAAAAGGCAAAAACCCTTCGCTCCTAGCCAAGCAGTTCGGTGAGTTAACCATGGCCTATATGGACGGCGACACCATTCCCTTCTTATGGTTGTATGCCGACCGGTTTGTGTTATTTGACCATATTTTTCAGTCGATGGTCGGCCCTTCCACACCCGGTAACCTCGCGATCATCGCGGCGCAAAGCGGGCAAACTCAAGAAGCCTTGCACCCTGACCAAGATGAACCCGTTTTGAACGACGATGACCCTTACTGGGGGTCCCCGAAAGATAAGGTATCTGGTCAACCGGCGAACCCGCAGGATTTCCCCGGGTATCCTCTCCAACGGAATCAAACTTATGCCACCTTACCGTTGAGTTTGGCGGGGGGACAGGCTCCGCACCTCACCAAGTCAGACCGCGATGGTGCCGATTTGGAGGATATTCATGAGGATATCGCGTACTTAGGGGGTCAAGGACACGCCAGCATTCCCTGGGCATGGTTCGAAGAAGGCTACGACAAGGAAACAAATCTTTCTTCTTCGGCTGAGCCTTTGGTTGACCCCACAGATGCCCAAGGTCTGCATGCTTCGTACATCACGCACCACAATGGACCACAGTATTTTGGGTATTTAGCCAATAATCCCAGCTTTTCGGGGTCCTTTCAGGGGTTAAGCGACTTCTTTACGGCGGTAAAAACCGGAAAACTCCCCGCGCAAGGAGTGTTTTACGTCAAAGGGGGGTATCGAAATATTTTTGGACTCAAGCCTGCTGATCCATCTGAGGCCGTTCAAAAGCGTTTTCTTGGCGACGATGATCACCCCGGATATTCCGACGCTCAGATCAGTGAAGCGTTGTTGGCTCAAGAGATCAATGCCATCGCGAAAAGTCCCTATTGGTCACAGTGCGCCATCATCATCACTTGGGATGATTCTGAGGGGGACTATGATCATGTCCCCCCCCCAATTCGAGCCGTGGGGCAGGATGGTAAACCGATCACCGATGGGCCTCGTGTGCCCTTCTTGCTGATTTCTCCGTTTGCCCGAACCCATTTTATCGATCATGATTCCGGTGACCATGGTTCTGTGGTGAAGTTCGTAGATACTTTGTTTCACTTAACGCCGTTAGCCCAACTCCCTGACGAGCAAAAAGGACAGAAATTAGGCGAAAAACTCTTTCAGCAAAAAAACTGGGGGCCCGACGATGCGGATGCTTCCGTGACCGATTTGCTTTCAGCCTTTGACCCCGAGCGTTTGGCTGGGACAAAGCCACCAGTGCCTGCCAGTCAAGCTGAAATCCCCGAAGCTCTTCTTAAAGTTCTGCCCCAGGTGAGTGGCTATGGCCTAAAGCAACTGGGCATAGTCCCCACGGACCGAAGTTTGAAAGTGGTCAACACGATCCCTGCCGATTTCAGTCCCAGACCCAAAACGGGACCTTAGATTTTACGATGCTTACGTCGGCGCCAAATTACCTTGTTGTACATAAACCAATTGTAGGGTAGGACTAGCAACCCTATGGTCAAAATCAAGGTGATTTGGCGAACCCCGGTGGTGTTCCCCAAGATGTGTGTGGACAGCCCGATGGTGATAAACTGAATGATCACGGACCCTAGGGAGGTGAGGTTAAAGCCGAAAAACTTTTTGATAAGGCTCCACAGGTTGCGGGCTTTATCCTTGTGGAAAGTCCAAAAGTTGTTCCATAGAAAGTTATTGAGGATGGAGCCTTCAACGGATAAGGCTGCGGCCCAACCAGAAGTGAGGGCCAAAAAGCCTAACCAACCGTAGGATTCCAAGAACTTGAAGTGCGCCGCTAAATGGGCTACCCAACTCGAACGGGCAAAAACCTCGAGCAGAACCGCATTCACCAAATAGCCGGTCAACCCGACGATTCCGAATTTTAAAAAGCGGCGGGTACCCTTATGTTCCCACCTCAGTTGAAATGCCGTTTGGAAAATCTCCCAGGGGGTTTGCCCCGTCATTTTCGACTCGCCAGCTTCACGGGTTTGAAATTTGAGGGGAACCTCGGCAACACGGGCTCCCCATTGGACTAATTTAAACAACATCTCAATCTTATAGCCAAAGCCCTTGCTTTTAAACTCGTCAAAATTGAGGTCGCGAAAACGCTCGTCCACTCGGGTTGCTTTTAAGCCGGTCGTGGCATCCGTGATGGTCCAAAAGGCTTTCATGGGAAAAAACAGCAACAAGCGGGCTACCCAGCCCCCAAATTGGCTCAAGAAAAGCCGAAACAGGTCCCAGCCTCCGGGGTAGGAGCCTCCTTTGACCTTTCGGGAGCCTAGAACCAAATCTGCCCCTTGGTCTAGGGCCGTCAGCAAATCCCAAATTGCTTCGGGCGGGTGTTGAAGGTCGCCGTCAAATTCGATGACCGCTTGAGCCCCTAGTTTTTCATCTGCGTAACGAAACCCTTTAAAGTAAGCCGCTCCTAAGCCTTCTTTTTTATCTTCGACCAAAAGGTGAAGGTTGACAAATTGGCCTTGGAGTTGGCGAACTACGTCGGCTGTGCCGTCTGGAGACGCCCCGTCGACCACAAGGATAGAACAGTCCCAAGAGCACGCCGGAAAAATTCGATTTTCTAAATCTTTGATGAGTGTTCCGATGGTGGCAGACTCATTAAAGGTGGGCACAACAACAACGGCAGTTTTTTCCATGCCGAGAACTATACCTGAAGCTATGCCGTGGGACAACGGTTTTCTGAAGCAAGTTGTTCAGGACACTGGTTGAGTGAAGAGGGGAGCTTTGAAAGGCTCCCCTCTCCAGGTCACTTTTGTTTAATGGGAATTTGTCGAGGTTGAACCGCCTCTTTGAGTGGGAGGGTGAGCTTGACCATCCCTGCTTCCAATTCTGCTTCAATCTTGTCCGTATCGACAGTATCGTCAATGGTAAAAGTCTTGCGGTAATCTCCCAACCGACGTTCCCGAAGCAAATACCTGCCACTTTCAGCGGCTGTTAATCTTTTCCCTTCGATCTGGAGTTCTTGGTTCTCGACATGGATCGATAAATCATTTTTTTCAACACCGGGCATTTCCAAGCTGATCAGAATCTTTCCTTCCTCTTCTCGGATGTCACAGCGGGGCTGAATCACACGCCGCTGGGGTTCAAGGGTGGTGACATTGCTCATGGTTAACCTCCTTATTTGGCGACGACAGAAATCTGTCGGGGTTTCAACTCTGCCTTTTTGGCGATTTCAATGCGGAGAACCCCATTGTTGAGCTCGGCCGAAATCTTGTCGATATCGGCGGCTTCAGGCAACGAGATGGTTCGTTGGAAGTGGCCTTCCCAAGTTTCTTCTCGGTAGACACGGCCTTTACCGTTTTTACCGCCTTTTTGAGGGGTTCGTTCCCCACGAAGGGTGAGAACATGGGGGGCAGCCGTCAATTCCAGAGCTTGTTTTTCGAGGCCTGGAAGATCAACAAGAATAAGAAACTTGTCTGCCTCTTCAATTAAATCGACCGCTGGTACCTCAGAGCGGTCAAAGATTCCGGTGTTGTCGGGGCGAAAGGTCAACCCGAACAACCGGTTCATTTCTTCCTGAAGCCGGTCCAACTCATCAAAAGGATCCGGCAAGGACGTTGTATTCCACCGCATAATGGCCATACCTTACCTCCTTAGCCATGGGTTTACTATGTATGAAGCAATCGGCATGCCAAAAATGAAGGTATAGTTGAAAAGAATAAGTAAGATATTGTATTGAAAGAAAATATTTTAGAAAATCAGGTATCTTGGGAGGTTGGTTCGGACAAGGGATGGGGTATTTTGTTTCAATATGACTCAGTGTGTCATTTTTTAAGGGAGTGGTTGAGTCGAAGCGAACCCCTTGCCCTTTACAGGAAAGTGGGGCCGGGCTAATCTGCCTCATGGCGTATTTGGGACTACAAGAAGTTGAGTTGACCTTGGCGGGTACTTTACTATTCGACGGAATTTCCCTGCAAATTGAAGAGCAGGATAGGTTATGCGTGGTGGGGCGCAACGGCGCGGGCAAAACGACTTTTTTAAGGCTTTTAGCAGGCCAGCTGACCCCTGACCGGGGTGTGCTCAGTCGTCGGCAGGGACTTCGCCTTGCCCTCGTGGAGCAAGAAATTCCCGAGTCGCAAGGTACAGCCTGGGAGGTTGCCTTGCAAGATAACCCTGTACCCCAGGGAGTCGAGGAGTGGGAACACCACAGGCAGATCACCTCGGCTTTGACTCGCTTTCACATTGACCCCCAAGTGAGTTTTTCGTCCTTGTCGGGCGGAAGCCGCAGAAGGGTACTCCTGGCGCGAGCCTTTTCCTCAAACCCGGATATCCTTCTTTTAGATGAACCCACTAACCACTTAGATATCGAAACCATCCGGCTTTTGGAAGACGCCTTAGTCCAGGCCCAATTTGCCGTCGTATTTGTGACGCATGATCGAGCCTTTGCCCGACGCTTGTCGAACCGAATCGCCGAGCTGGATCGAGGCAAATTGGTGACGTTTGCTTGCGGTTGGGAGGAATTCCAAGAACGACGTGCCGCACAACTAGAAGCCGAAGAGCTACAATGGGCCGATTTTTCCAAAAAATTGACTCAAGAAGAAGCCTGGTTGAGGCGTGGTGTCAAAGCCCGACTTTCACGGGATGAGGGGCGAGTGAAAGCCCTGCTCAAAAAGCGCGAAATTTGGAAAAACCGTCGGCAAAGGTGGGGAAACGTCCAATTTCGACTGACAGAAGCTCCCCGCTCAGGAGACCTCGTCTGTGAAATGCAGGAGGTTTCCTTTGGTTGGCAGGGAGCGCCTTTGTTCCAAGGGGTGAATGTCACCATTGAACGCGGTGACAGAGTGGGGCTCATAGGGCCGAACGGGTCCGGTAAAACGACGTTGCTCCGATTAATTTTGGGAGAACTTGAACCTCAAAGCGGGACGATTCGTCGAGGGGCTCAACTGGCCCCACTTTACTTTGACCAGCTGCGTTCCCAGTTAGTATTAGACCGTTCGGTCGCCGATAATGTGGGGGATGGTTACGATACGGTCACGTCTCAGGGACGTCAAGTTCATGTTCTGGGTTACTTAGAAAGGTTTCTTTTTTCACCTGAACGAGCCCGCGTTCCTGTTTCAGTGCTTTCGGGAGGGGAACGAAACCGTTTGTTGTTGGCCAAACTCTTCACCCAACCTTCGAATTTACTGGTCTTGGACGAACCCACCAACGATTTAGACGGCGAAACTCTGGACCTGTTAGAAGCCTTACTGGTGGAGTACGAGGGAACGGTTTTGTTGGTAAGCCACGACCGCGAGTTTCTGGATCGAGCCGTTACCAGTACTTTGAGTTTAAGCGGACAACAAGTCATCGAAACTCCCGGGGGATGGTCGGATTGGCTGGCCTTTCAAGAGCGTTCAGGTCCTGCCCAAAAGATGGAAAAAAACGCAGAGTCTGTGGCGTCTGAACGTAAAATCAGCGAGAAACCTCGAAAATTAACCTGGAATCAGCAAAAAGAACTGGAAACTCTCCCGACACAAATTGCCGAACTCGAAGAGCAACAAAAGTCACTTTACGAGGAATTGGCTAAACCGGAATTGTATCAAGCCGGGGCAGAACAAGCCCAAGAAAAAAATACCCTCCTCGTCCATGTAACCCAAAAACTCGAACAGGCCTGGGGGCGTTGGCAAGAGTTGGAAGCTTTGAGAGATTCTCTATAGCGGTTGTGGCAGGCCTAAGACGTAGCCTTGCGCATAATCCACACCGATTAGGCTCAGGATTTCGAGAATCGTTTCATTGACGACAAATTCAGCAATTGTCTGTAGTCCCATCGTCTCACTGATCGTTTTCATGGCACGAACCATGGCTAAGTTGACTTTATCTCGATCAATGGAGTGAATAAAAGCCCCATCAATTTTCAAATAATCCACGGGAAGGTTTTTTAAATAGGCAAAGGACGAAAAGCCACTACCAAAGTCATCCAAAGCCAAAGAACAGCCCAAGGCTTTAAGTTCTCCTAAAAACTCAGCCGCCGCTGTCAGGTTAGAAATGGTTGCCGTTTCGGTGATTTCAAAACAAAAATTGGAAGGAGACACGTTGTGCTTCTTAAACTCATGTTTAATAAAGGATAAAAGGTTGGCATCAGCCACAGATTCGCCGGATAGATTGACGCTATAAACCGGCGGTTGCTCGTCGGAGCGTTGGGCATAGTGGGCGATGGCGTTTCGCACGACCCAGCGATCAATCTGAGTCATGA